>QIIJ01000183.1 GCA_003232595.1 Aurantimonadaceae bacterium
CACTTGTAGATCGTAGCTCAATCAATGTGGCTGCTAGTGAAATGAAGGCGGTAAAGCTTTGATCTGTTTTGCAGGATCGCATCGCTATGCCTCTGTTTTCCTTCAGCTTCCCAAAATAGTTCTCAACCAGATGCCGCCATTTATAGGTCTCCTTGTCAAACTCTGCCGGAAATTTGCGGTTGGATTTGGGCGGAATGACCGGGGTAATGCCGCGCGCCAGCATGTCCTTTCGTAACCAGTCCGCATCAAAAGCGCGGTCCGCTAGCAGGTGTCCGGCCTTCAAATCCTGAAGCAGGGAGCGGGTCTCGCGCAGGTCGTGGGCCTGCCCCGGCATAAGGCAGAAATCAACGAGGTGAAATCAACGAGGTTGCCGAGCCCGTCAGTGAGCGCCAAAATCTTGGTGGTTATGCCGCCTCGTGAGCGCCCCCTCTCGGGCATTCCTTGAATGCCCTGCCGGCAGTGAATGGCCTGGCAGAGAGTCCCCCTTTTGCGCCCTGACCAGAGCGGTGGACCTTAACGATGGTTCCGTCCACTGCCTGGCAATTGATGCTTGCATCAATGAGAGGGGATCATGGCGTACTCAAAGTCGGAACCTTGACTTAACGCCTTGAACATCCTGTAAAAAGTATCGGCCTTTACCCATCTGCGAAACCGCTTGAAAGCGCTGTTCCATTTACCGAACTCCCCCGGCAATTCCCGCCATTGCGCACCTGTACGCACGATCCAGAGAACCGCCTCCATGAACAGTTTTGGATCGCCACCCGTCTGGCCGGGATCACTCTTCTTTCCAAGTGTAAAGGCTCGATCATCACCCATTGGGCGTCGCTCAATACTCTTCGGGTCAAGGCTGCTCTCCTGTTGTTTGCAACCTTGAATCACAGATCAACCCATTTGTGAATCCTGAACGTCAACAGGCCCTAATCTGAGCTTCCTTAAGCAAAAAACCGGAACTTTGGCGACAAAGCGCCGATATGGTCAATACTTTGGCAGCAAACCGCCAACATAGTCAATATAGATGACTGCCTGCTTGCCAGTGCCAGCTTTGCGAATTATCGGGGAAATGAGTTAACTTTCTCTCTGTGAGAAAACTCCAAAATCTCTGGTTTTCCTAATTCTGGAGAGATCAACGATAGGTCGATATAATAACAATGCAATTCTTCAGGGAGACGATGTGAAAGCTCTTGTATTGGGTGGTGACGGCTTTTGCGGTTGGCCATCATCACTGCATCTGGCAGCAAACGGATACGAAGTTCTGATCGTTGACAATTTGTCACGCCGTTTAATCTCCGAAAAGATTTCCACGCCTTCGCTAACGCCGATCCGTTCGATTGAACGGCGTATTGAAGCCGCGCAGAAAATTGGCAACATCCGCTTTGCCTATTGTGATATCGCCAAAGATCCTGGCAAGTTCAAGGAAATCTTAGTGAATTTCCAAGCCGATATCGTCGTGCATTTCGCCGAGCAACGATCGGCCCCCTATTCAATGTTGGGCGATGCCGAGCGAAAATACACTGTGGATAATAACATCACCGGCACCAACAATCTTTTTTCCACCCTAACCGAGTTGAATCAACGGCCTCATGTGGTGCATCTTGGTACCATGGGGGTCTATGGCTACAATGATGCCTTTGGCGAAATTCCCGAGGGATACCTGAATATTACTGTAAAACAGACACAGAAAGACGTGACAATACCCTATCCGGTAAACCCCGGTTCAATCTATCACATGACTAAATGCCTTGATCATACGATTATGCAATTCTATGCCAAGAATTGGGGGTTCCAGATCACCGATCTGCATCAGGGCATCGTCTGGGGAACGGATACAGATATCACAAGCACCGATGAGGACTTGATCAACCGCTTTGATTATGACGGCGAGTACGGCACCGTGCTCAATCGTCTGGTTGTGCAGTCACAAGTCGGTTATCCCATGACTGTTTACGGCACAGGCGGTCAATCGCGTGCGTTCATACATATTCAGGATACCGCCCGCTGCGTTCTTCTGGCCGCGGAAAACCCGCCGGAAGAAAGCTCAAGAGTTCAAGTGTTCAACCAGATATCAGAAGTCCATACGGTACGTCACCTGGCGCAAATGCTGCACGATCAAACCGGTGCCGAAATCGCCTATCAGGACAACCCGCGCAGAGAGCCCGCGGAAAATAACCTGAGGGTCAGCAACGCGGGCCTATGCTCGCTTGGGTTTGAGCCAATCACTCTGGCGGATAATCTGACCAAAGACATTCTGGCTACCGTCAGCAAATACGAGCACCGCCTTGATCGCTCGGTTATTGATTCAAGGGCTCGCTGGTAGGATGCGCGTTCTTGTGACCGGCGGACTGGGATTTATCGGCCAGAACCTGGCCATCCAACTGCGCCGAGTAGACAAAGACGCCAAAATTATTGCGCTTGACTGGTTTGAAGGGGCGAGCGTCGCCGAAAGAGCGCTGTTTGATGACGTGCATATCAGCTGCTTTGCGGATGACAGGATTATGGACCTGTATTGCAATGCGGATGTGGTTGTGCATCTGGCGGCCCATACCACAGTGCAGGAATCGATTGTCGATCCGCTGCGAAGTTTTGACAATAATGTTGTAAAAACTCAGAAACTGCTGGAGTTTCTACGCCGGAACGCGCCTGACACAAAGGTTGCCTTTGCCTCGACCGGAGGTGCGATCATTGGTGACCATGATGGTGCTGTCAACGAAACGATAGCGGCCAACCCTCTTTCACCCTACGGCGCCAACAAGCTGGCCGTCGAAGGGATGCTGTCGGCCTATCGCGGCTCTTACGGGTTAAGCTCCGCCAGCATGCGTTTTTCCAATGTTTACGGGCCGAATTCTTGGCGCAAAAGCAGTGTGATATCCGCCTTTTGCAAAATGTATCTTGGGGAAGGAAAGCTGCAGATCAACGGTGACGGGCTGCAAACCCGCGACTATATTTATGTCGATGATATCTCGGATGCCATCATCCGGGTAATCAAGCAGGACGGCCAAGGCGTTTTTCATCTCGGGACCGGGGTCGGCACTTCTATTCTTGAGATCACAGATATTTTCCTGTCGCTTGATCCCGACCGGGAAATAGACCTGAAATATGTTGATGCCCTCCCTGGAGAGCTGCGCCACAACAAGGCGGATATCAGCCGTATTCGCGATAAGATGGGCTTTGAACCAAGCTATTCGGTTGAGCGTGGAATCCGCGAAACCATGGCTTGGTTTCAGAATCGCAAGACTTAATTCAACGAGAAAAGAAAGCAACGAGATGCCCCATGCACCGCGCACAATGACCCTATTAGGGCTCAAATTTTTGGGCTCGCTTGCGGCCCAAAAAAAAGATGGCGTGTACCTGGAAATTGGCCCGCTGTTTGGCTCTTCTACCAATGCCATCCATCAAACCCGCATAGGGAACGCCCCGATCCACACAATAGACACGTTTGAGCCGGCCCCGTGGGTGCGCAAGCGGTTCGGCATGGATCTGAGCCGTGAATTATTCGAAAAATTCACCGACGACATCAATAATATGGTGGTACATGAAGGGTTTTCCCCGGATGTGGTCAAGGACACCTGGAAAGACGATATCGGCTTTTATTTTGACGACGCAACTCACGGCGACCCTGGATGGAGCGACAATTTCAATTTCTTCAGCCGGTTCTTTGATGATGAAACCATCGTCAGCGGCGATGATTTTTCCAGCAGCTGGCCACATATTGTGCGCAATGTTTATAGCATTGCCGAAGACTGGGGCGCAAAGCTGTATGTTATAGGCCGTGTTTGGGTGATTGTCCGTAAGGGTGAGAAACGTATTGTCGCAGCTGTCGATAAAGTCTGCCCAAAACTGAAGGGTGTCAACATCACCACCCACCACAACGACGACATTCGCACAAACATGGCCGCCTGCTGGACATGGGGTTTGCATCAGGAAAATCCGCTCAACAGTTTCAGTATTGACGGTGGTGCACAACTCACCGGACAGATTACTACCTTTCAAAACGGCTCAATCAAAGATACCGTCTCTATCAGCAATGGCAATGTTGCTCTCAGCGAAATAGACCAACTCTATTTTAGTTTTGATAAGGAAATCACGGTGCAGTTGTGTCTGATCAATGCAAAGGGCCAGACCCGGAACACCAAAGCATATAATTCTGGCCGGATGATTGAAATTCCGGGTGGGTCGCGCATTGCGGCCCTGCGCCTGTCGGATACATGAAAGTCCTTTACGTTACAGCAAATGTTCTGGGCGATGCAGGTGCGAATGCCGCTGAGATTTTTCCACGCCTTGCAATCCTTACCCCCGGCATCAAAAAGGTGATGGTGGCTGATTATGGTAAAAATCGCGGCTACATCCAAGATAAACAGTTCTGCGATTTTCTGCGCTTGCGCAAGCCCAGGTGGGGGCGCCGCCTATATGCGGCCTTTCGCAACGGACTGAGAATTGCCAAGATAAGCACCGATGATGCCTTCAACGTGATCCACGTCTTTTATCGTCAGGAGAATGTGCCGCTGGTCGTGTCTCTGCGCATCGGGTTATTTTTGCTGCGCGGCAAATCCACCATCATCGTCGATCATCGTTCAGTCAATCTGGCCCGTGGCTACCGCGCCTTTTTCAAGAAACTAGTCAATCTGGTGATGCAGCTGTTCACCCATCGGCTGGCTGGCAATCCCTGGGCCGTGGAAACCAACCATTTCTGCATATTCAAGCCCAAACACATAATTGATCTGGGCTATGATAACCTGCCGGAAGGCGACGCGGTCGAGCTGGATCAGGGCCAGCCGGTCAGCATCTGGTTTATCGGTTCCCTGAAGCCAAAAAACCGAAAATCGGAATTCCTGCTTGAGGTGTTTGACCATATCAACGCTAAAACGGGTACAAGTGAGCGTTTTCATATCAGAGTGGCCGGCCCGGCCAAATTTGCCCAAAGGCAAGCGCTGCGAGTCAATAAAAATGTCACCTATTATGGCCGTCTGCCCCGCGCCAGATTGTATGAATTGCTGCGGGCGCATCCCGGTGTCGGTATGGCCTTCATGAACCGTGAATTCCATTCCTATGCGCCTTCGCTGAAGTTTTGTGAATATGCGATCATGCGATACAGCATCGTTGCGAGCGACACATTGGGTCTGCGCACTCAGGCCGTGAGGATGAATTTGGATGGTGTGATATTTGCGGAGGAAGACGCTGAAGATTGGGCTGATGCGCTGATCAGCGCAGCATTGGGCTGGCAGGGGCTTGCGCCCCCTTGGGAAGATGCAGCTTTGTGGTCTTATGAAAATATCTTTCAGAGACAGGTGGTTGGTCTGTATGAGTAAATATATTGATCGTTTTGCCAGCCATTTCATCGCCATCAACTATCATGGCTTTCACAATGTAAATGCGGCGCTGGATTGTGTGCATTCGGTATTGCGATCCGCAAAAGGGTTGAATGGCCAGGTCGCGATTACTTTTTTCCACCATTGCGACCGCCCTGCTTCGCCAAAACTGGCATCCCAGCTGAAAAACCTTGACGTCCCCTTGGCCTGTTTTCCTGAAAGCTCGAATGGAGAAGCTCTGAATTTGCAACTCAATCAAGTTGAGGAGTATGACTTTTTCTATCGGGTGGATGCGGATGATCTGGTATCCTTGGGACGCTTCCAATGGCAGTCTGAATGGTTTTCCAAAACAGATTGTGATATTTGCGGCGGCGGGCTGATTTACCGAAATACCTCGACTGAAGCTGAATATCCGGTTACCCCTTCGCAACACCCCGGCGTGTTGGATTATCTGTTCAACCGGTATTTCCTGCATCCGACGCTTGCATTTCGGTTTAGCTCATTTTCCCGTGTCAGTCTGCGCTATGGCAAGCAACGGCTTGAGGACAAGGGGCTGGCATTATCGGCCTATAAGGCCGGGCTGACTGTGCAAAATGACCGGCGCATATATGGCACCTATAATCTGGATCCGAATGCCCGCAGCGGCCGTCTGCTTGCACGGCGCGACCACAGCTATAATCTAGCCTTTATCCGCGCATCGCATAGCTTTTGGGCGCTGCCGATAGCTTATGCCCTGTTTGCCGCCTCGCTGCTGATTGGCCGTGAGCAGCTGCGTCAAATTCGCAAAGCGCTGATCCGGTTATCTCCATGAAGAATGCGGGTGCGGGTTTAATTTGCGGGGACCGGATCGGCAGTCAGGCAATCTGATAATCCATTCTATAAGGAGCCAAACCTGATCGTATCACATGAGCATCAGATTGCGGTGATGTTTGCGCAACAAAAGAAGGCCCATCAATGCCGATACAAGGCTTAGCCCCATCACATAATATACCGACACATAGTCACCCTGATATGTCTGGTAAATACCCTTGCGAAACTGCCCGACAATATGAATGAGAGGATTAAACCACAAATAGCTTCGATATGGCTCGGGAACTGTCTGGAAAAGGTAAAAGATGGTGGAGATGAAAAATAGTGGTCGAGTTGCGATGCGCCAAATACGCCCCCATATCGGACTGGCCTCAAACAGGTAACAATTCAGCACCCCAACACCAAACCCCAGCATAAGGGCCATGACGATCGCAAGGATCGTCGCTGGGTAATCAATAAGCACATCAAGCTGGAGCCCCAATACCAGCGCACTGATCACAACACTTATAACCATGATCTGGGTCAGCGTATTGAGGGCGAGGCGCGCCAGAATGGCGTCAACATATGTGACCGCCGGAAACGCCAACAGGGGCAGGGAGAAACGCAAGGCCTGGGCGATTTTTCCGCTGATGTCTATGTAGGCCATGAACGGAAGCAGCCCGGTCGCATAGAAAAGGGCAAAACTGGGTCCAAGCGGTGCAGAGCGCAGAGCCAGCGAAAACACCAGGGTCAGCAACAGAATGCCAGCAGCAGGTTCGAGAATGGCCCAGAGATATCCGAATGGTGTACGCCCGTAAGTCGTTGACATCTCGCGCAACATCAAAGCGAGAACGGTTCTGCTCAACCGAAAGGAGCGTGGGCGTTGAGCGTTGGATGAGACAGGCGGCATGGGCTTCAATTTGTTTGCAAAAATGGGTATAAGTTACTCCAGAGAAAATTACTAAATTTTTGCAGGCCAGTAAACAGCAGGAATCGATTTGAACCAGTTAAAAACGCCCGACAAGGTATCTGACAAGATGCCCACACAGAGTATTCCCACCCGTCATCCAACGCAGAGAATCGCTGGAAAGGCCCGGCTTCGCCGTCGCCATTATCTGCTCGTGTTTTCCTTCTTCATCTGGGTTTTCGTTCCGCTGATCGCAACTGGGTTCTACCTCACTACAGTAGCAAAAGATCAATACGCATCCTACGTCGGCTTTGCCGTGCGTACCGAGGAAGCCAGCTCGGGCGTTGATTTCCTGGGGAGTATCACCCAGCTTTCTACTTCGGGTTCATCTGACACTGATATCCTCTACAAATACATTCAGGGAAGACAGATGATTCTTGCAGTCGACGCACAACTGGATTTACGCCAGATATATGAGCGACCGTCAGATCCGGTTTTTTCCCTGTCCAAAGGCGCAACCATCGAAGATCTCGAAACCTACTGGAAGCGCGTTGTTGATGTGTTTTATGAGCCATCGAGTGGGTTAATTGATGTGCGGGTCGTCGCCTTCGAGCCGCAAGATTCCCTTGATTTGGCTGAAGTTATCGTTGCCGAAAGCACCATATTGATCAACCGGCTGGCGGCCACAGCCCGCGAAGACACCACAGGCTATGCCCAAGAAGAGTTGGACCGGGCGATAGGCCGGCTCAAGCAGGCGCGGCAGGCGATGACAGAGTTTCGCGTCCGCACCCGTATCGTTGATCCTCTAGCCGATACACAAGGCCGAATGGGGTTGTTGAATAATCTGCAAGCACAACTGGTTGCAGCCCTGATAGAACTGGACATTCTCCAGCAAACCGTATTGCAGGAAAACCCCCGAACTAGACAGATAGAACGCCGGGTTGAAGTTATCCGAAAGCGCATCCTTGACGAGCGCGAGAACTTCGGGGGTGAGCGGTCTGATGGGGAAGAAAGTTATTCAATGCTTGTTGGCGCATATGAAAGCCTGTCCGTTGACCTGGAATTTGCGGAGATAAGTTACTTTTCTGCTCTGGCCAGCTATGATTCTGCCTTGGCCGAAGCAAGACGGCAATCTCGTTACCTTGCAAAATATACTGAACCCACCTTGGCCGAAGCGTCACAATACCCCAAACGATTTGTCCTGTTTTTTCTGCTTGCCGGTGGATTGCTGCTTAGCTGGTCAATCGCGATGCTGATCTATTACTCCGTCAGAGACCGCCGATGATACGGCTTGAATCTCTGTGCAAATCCTACTTTGTGAATGGCCACGTCAAGAATATAGCAGACAACATATCTGCGGTTTTCCCCGACAAAACGTCCGTGGCCCTGCTGGGACGCAATGGTGCCGGCAAGTCCAGCCTGTTGAGAATGATCGCAGGCACCATGGAACCTGATAGCGGTCGGGTGGTCACGGATGGCCATATATCCTGGCCTGTTGGCTTTTCCGGCAGCTCTCATAAGAACTTGACCGGGCTGCAGAATACACGGTTCGTTGCCCGCATATATGGAATTGACAGTGATCAGCTGGTCGAAAGCGTTCTTGAATTCTCCGAGCTTGGGGAACATTTCTTTTTGCCTGTCCGCAGCTATTCTTCGGGAATGAGTTCGCGACTGGCATTTGCCCTTTCGATGGGCCTTAAGTTTGATACCTATCTGATTGATGAGGTCACGTCCGTTGGTGACGCCGCCTTCAAGGAAAAAAGCGAGCGCGTTCTTCTGGAGCGGTTGCAGGAGAGCAGCGCCATTGTGGTCAGCCATTCGATGTCACTGGTAAAACGGATATGTACCCAAGGGGTTGTCATCGAAAATGGTAAGCTGAACTATTACGAAGATGTTAACGAAGCTGTCCGTCGCCATCTGGAAAATATGAAGCCTTCTGTAGATATGCCGTTACTCGAGGGACATTTCCTTTAACCTCCCTGATTTGGGATGCAGGAGATGTTCATGACCAAGGATCAACGCAAGATTCAGCGCAAACTGCGGATACTTCAACATGCAGCTCCCGTAATCAGCTCTGAAGGCAAGAACGCCGGTGCTGGAAATGACGGAATGGTATGAACGCAAGCTGAAACTCTTCAGGAAACGACCGTATTAACTTACGGGATGTAACAGCTGGGGACAGCCCTTTACCAAAAGTTCCATGGGTTTTTCAGGTGGAATAATCATCAATCAACGGGCTTGGCTTGGCCAGAGTCAGCAGCGC
>QIIJ01000295.1 GCA_003232595.1 Aurantimonadaceae bacterium
AATCACAAACTCAATGTTGCGCTGCTGATTGGTGGCGTTTCGTTTGAAGACCAGATGCGAAAACTGGACCGCGGCGCCGATGTTCTTATAGCCACGCCGGGTCGTTTGCTGGACCTGTTTGAACGCGGGCGTATTTTGATGAACGGTGTTGAAATTCTGGTTATTGATGAAGCCGACCGGATGCTTGATATGGGGTTCATTCCAGACATTGAGCGTATTGTTAAAATGGTGCCTTTTACCCGCCAGACCCTGTTTTTCTCGGCAACAATGCCAGACGAAATAAAAGGCCTGGCCGACAAGTTTCTGCAAAATCCGGTTCAGGTTGCCGTTGATGCGGCGGTCTCTACAGCTGATACCGTGACCCAACACCTTGTGCGTTGCGGCAAGAAGGATTTTGAAAAACGGGCCGCCTTGCGCGATTTACTGGACAACGCGCAAAACTTGAAAAACGCCATCGTATTTTGTAACCGCAAGCGTGATGTTGCAACTGTATTTCGTTCGCTTGAACAACATGAATATTCAGTTGGTGCGCTTCATGGCGATATGGACCAGCGATCACGAACCACCATGCTTGGCAGTTTTCGCGACGGTGACATTGCCATTATGGTCGCAAGTGATGTTGCTGCACGCGGCCTCGATATTCCCAATGTGAGCCATGTATTCAATTATGATGTGCCCATTCATGCTGAAGATTATATCCATCGCATCGGGCGTACCGGACGTGCCGGGCGTAAAGGTGACGCGTTCACACTGGTATCATCAAGCGACAAGAAATATGTTGATGCGATTGAAAAGCTGATCAATCAGAAAATCAAACTGGTTGACAGTACAGCGCCAGTTGAGAATTCCGAAGAGTTAGAAAAAAAACAAAGTGGCGGTAAATCAGCAGATCGCCAGGGTAGATCAAAGACTCGCAAAAAAGAGCCAAAAAGAGCGATTGAAACCAATACAACAGACATTGACAGCGATGAAGCAACCGACAAAGTTTCAGTTGCAACTCAAAAATCGTCCAATCGTACAGACTCCAAAAAACCGGTGGCCACAAAGAGCCCGTCCCAGGACGGCAAAAAAAGCTCAAATCCGCAAGGCATGGGCGAGCATGTTCCCGCTTTTATGATGCGTTCAGTACGCATGGCAAGCGCTGATGAAAGCGACGAAAAGGTTGCCTGACACCGTTTGAAATTTAAAATATTACGCCGCACAGAAAAACGGGGCGATCGAGGCCCTGAACTTAATGTTTCTGCTTTTGCGCCTGGGATTATTCCTTGGCTTTTTTCTGGGCCTCTTCCAGTTTTTTGCGGGCCGCTTCAGCCTTCTTCTGCAATTCTTCCTGCAACTTGTTCTGGCGTTCCTGTAGTTCGGTCTGTTTCAGGGGCGCGCCGTCGAATGCCGCAGTAAAGCCTTTAAGAGTAACCTTGATCGGACTTTTTTTGTTTTGAAAGTTGGTCGACGTCACAGTAAGTTCGCCACCCTTTTTCAAATTTCTCAACATTCCGTTGGTGAGTGGCACTTCGGCAAGGCAGCGGCTGGGCAGGCAAATGGAATAAGGCAGTTTATTAGCCTTTTTACCGTCTATTCTGACTGTCACACCAGCTGGAACAAATCGACCTGAGGGAACTGCAATCTGAAAAATCCTGCGTTTGATTTTCCCGGTAACAGTAAGCAGATTAACGGCCGTAATGAGCTGTCTTGTATTAGCTGTAAGCGTGAACTGAACATTGCAAATATTGTTTTCGCCCTGCTCGCTGCAAACTTTGAACCATGCGCTTGTTGGTGGTTGCTGAGCTGCAGTTTGAGCGTTGGCAACACTGTTGCCAAAAACACCAGCACCAATTGCGGCACTGACAGCCAGTGCATACACGGGCCTGGTGAATAATTTTGTTGAACTTGGCATCTAACAGGCGATCCTTTTTATGTCTGTCGGCAGGGCGGGTTGCTGGAAATATAAACCCCGTTGACTTCGTTGGTTCCTCGTCGCCAAATAAGGCGATTAAATGGCCACATTTGCGACTCACTATTACAGCGCCATTCGGTTAATTTCCACCCCACAATGCCGCAACACCACTAATTTATCCTGAATACCTGTGGTAACGTGCAGTCTGTCACATTGAGTCGCCCCGCTTTTTCATCATTCCCGCGAGAATACACCTATGCCCGCACGAATTTTCACGTTGTTGAGATTGACCATATTGTCATGTATCCTGGTGTTCACCAATTCAAGTCTTTACGCTGCATCTACCCACGCCATCTCCATGCATGGCAAACCGGCGCTGGACGAAGGCTTTCCTCACCTGCCATATGTCAATCCTGACGCGCCCAAAGGTGGTAAAATTACCTATGGCGTGCGCGGAAACTTTGAAAACCTCAATCCATTCATTGCAAAAAGTATTCGAACAACGGCAAGGGGTGTGTGGGATGCTGCTTTTGGCAACATGGTCTATGAAAGCCTGTTGTTTCGTTCACGCGATGAAGCATTCACGCTTTACGGCCTGTTAGCGGAAAGTGTCGAAACCGGACCGGACCGCAAGTGGGTGGAGTTTCGAATGAACCCGCTGGCGCGGTTCTCCGATGGTGCACCCGTCACAGTTGACGATGTTATCTTTACTTTCAATCTGCTCAAGGAGAAAGGCCGCCCACCCTACAGCAGCAGGATGAAATTTGTCACCAGTATGGAGAAAACCGGTGAACGGGGGGTCCGGATTAATTTCAACAGCGATGCAGATCGTGAACTGGCGCTTTTGTTTGGCATGATGCCGATCCTGCCAAAACATGCGACAGATGCAGAAACATTTGACAAGACTACACTAAAACCACAGATCGGCAGCGGACCCTATATTGTTACCAGGGTTAAACCGGGCGAAAGCATTTTGTTTAAACGTAACCTGGACTATTGGGCAAAAGACCTGCCTGTCAAAAAGGGTCAGGATAATTATGATGAGGTGAAGATTGAATATTTTGCCTCTAACAGCACCATGTTTGAGGCCTTCAAGAAAGGCATATTTGATATTTATCCCGAAGGTGACCCCGGCAAGTGGAAGCAGGCTTACGATTTTCCCGCCGCCCGCGAGGGGCGAGTGGTCAAGGATGTTTTTCGCCCAAAAACACCCGCCTCCATGCTCGGTTTTGTATTCAATACCCGGCGTAATCTTTTTAAGAACCGAAATGTCCGCCGCGCGCTTGCCATGCTGTTCGATTTCGAATGGGTCAACGACAACCTCTATTTCGGAGCTTACAAACGCACTGGCAGCTACTATCAGGGATCAGAGCTGTCATCACTTGGCATCCCGGCAAATGAGCGCGAGAAGGTCTTGCTGGCTCCCTTCCCCAATGCAGTTTCCAAAGAAGTCATGGATGGCACATACCTGCCTACGGTCTCCGACGGTTCGGGCCGCGACAGAAAGGTTTTGCGCCAGGCATTTGAAATCCTCAAAGGTGCCGGGTTCAAACTGGAAAACCGTAAAATGATGACCCCGGACGGGGAACCATTTCAGTTTGAAATGCTGACCACCACCAAAGAACAGGAACGACTGGTTCTTGCGTGGCAACGAACCCTTGCAAGACTGGGCATTGAAATGACGGCACGTTCTGTCGATGATACCCAGTTCCAGTTACGCAAGGGCCAGTTTGATTTTGATGTGGTGATTGCGAGTTATTACGCCTCCCTGTCGCCAGGTGCTGAACAGCAATTTCGCTGGGGGTCATCAAGCCGTGACCAGGAAGGCTCCTTTAATTTTGCCGGTACTGCGGAACCTGCTATCGACGCCATGATCAAGGCGATGCTGGTAGCCCGCAGTCGTGAGGATTTTGTCGCTGCTGTGCGGGCCTTCGACAGGGTGCTTATTTCCGGCCATTATCTGGTGCCTTTGTATCACTTGAACGAACAATGGGTGGCACGCTGGAGCCGTATACAACGCCCGGAAAAGCTGCCACTCTATGGCTACCGGTTGCCGACTTGGTGGACGAGTTCCGAATAGGCAGGAGAAAATCATGGCAAAAGTTGAAGTGGATGTTGTGTCCGACATCATGTGTCCCTGGTGTTATATCGGACGCAAACGGTTGCAAAGCGCACTCGATTCTCTCGACGACATTGAAGTCGAAGTTCGTTGGCGGCCGTTTCAGCTGGACGCAACCCTGCCTCCGGAAGGTAAAGACCGACAGCAATATCTTGAAGACAAGTTCGGCGGACCGGAACAGGCACGTGAAAAATACCGCCAGATTGAAGTTGCAGGCAAGGCGGAAGGCATCGATTTTTCCTTTGAAAAGATTGCAATAGCGCCAAATACACTGAATGCCCACCGGCTGATAAGATGGGCTGCCAATGGTGGCGAAGGCGCTCAACAAAAGATGGTTGACCGGCTGTTCGAAATGTTCTTCGAGGAGGGTGCAAATCTTGCTGATCTTGATGTCCTGATAGAGGCCGGGACCAATATTGGTATGGACCGCGAACTGCTGCAGTCTATGTTGCCGTCAGATGCTGATATCCAGGAAGTGGAAAAAGAAGTCTCCCACGCCCAGCAAATGGGTATTCGAGGCGTGCCCTGTTTCATTATCAATAATAAACACGCTGTGATGGGTGCTCAACCGGCGGAAACCATTGCCCAGGCAATTCGCGATGCTGCGGCGGAAGAGAAAGTTGACGCCTGAATATGAGTAATTTTCCCTCGCTGGAAGCCATTCACCAGACCGCTGAGCGTATTGAACCCCACATCATCAAAACCCCCACCCTTCCCTGCTACGGCCCGGAACTGCTCGAGATGCTGTCCACGACGGAAGTGTTTTTGAAGCTGGAATTGCTGCAACGGGCCGGAAGTTTCAAGATGCGCGGCGCGCTGAATGTCATCATGAATCTGAGTGACAGTGAAAAGAATTCCGGCGTTGTAGCTTTTTCTGCCGGTAATCATGCGATTGCAACTGCTTATGCTGCCAAACTTCTGGGGGTTTCCGCCAAGGTTGCAATGCCTGACACAGCCAATCCATACCGGGTGGAACGATGCCGCGCGTTGGGTGCTGAAGTGGTCTTTGCCCAAAACATGGCAGAACTGTTTGAGATTGGCGATCGCCTGCAAAAGGAAGAAGGGCGGGCTCTGGTGCATCCGTTCGAGGGCCCACGAACCTTTGAAGGAACGGCAACAATTGGCGTGGAAATATGCAAAGCTATTCCTCAACTGGATGCTGTCATTGTACCGATTGGCGGAGGTGGATTGATTTCAGGCATTTCAGCGGCAGTCAAACAACTTAACCCTGACTGTAATGTTTACGGGGTGGAACCCGAGGGTGCACAGGGTATGTCAAAGTCACTGGAAAATGACGAACCGGTTTCCATAGTCGACTTGAGTTCGATTGCTGACAGTCTTAGCGCGCCTTTGCACCTGCCTTTGTCGTTTTCGATTATTCGCGAAATGGTAGATCAGGTGGTCACGGTTGAAGACCGCCAAATGACAGACGCAATGAAGTTGATGTTTTCTGATTTAAAACTGGCAGTGGAACCGGCATGTGCAAGTTCGGTCGCTGCCCTGCTTGGGCCATTGAAAAAGCAGCTTGACGGGAAACGTGTCGCATTGGTCCTTTGTGGCACAAATATCGATGTGGCGACCCATACAAAACTGATAAATCAGCCCAATGACTGAGGTCCAAGGAAATCAAATGTTGCCAGGCTTAATCCGAAATATTTGACCGCTACCCAGATGGCACCAAATACAACAACGCTGACAACAGTATTTACCGCCATCTTGCGCAACATCCAGGGTTTTGATGGCGCACTGGAAACTGTGCCCAATGTTACCTCACCCTCATCATCCTGGGTACGGTGGCCAAATGGCAGGGTGACAAATAACATCACCCACCACAGGATAAAAAAAAGCGCAACTGCAGTTACGATCGCCATTTGTCAGGCCTCTTCCAGTTCAAGCAAAGTGCCACAAAAGTCCTTGGGGTGCAGAAACAGTACCGGTTTGCCATGGGCACCGATCCTGGGTTCACCATCACCCAGAATGCGAGCTCCTTCAACCAGCATTTTGTCACGGGCGGCAATTATGTCTTCAACCTCATAACAAAGATGGTGCATGCCGCCTGCCGGATTTTTTTCAATAAAACCGGCGATTGCTGATCCCTCGCCAAGCGGCTCCAGCAATTCGATTTTGGTATTGGGCAGTTCGACAAAAACCACGGTTACCCCATGCTCCGGCAATGGCCGGGGTTCGGAAACACTGCCGCCCAGAATGTCACGGTAGATTGTAACTGCGGCCTCCAAATCAGGCACTGCAATGGCCACATGGTTCAGTCGTCCGATCATGTTAAACCCGCGTTACAAATACAGTTGTTACCGGTTTTTTGCCCCAGATTTGTCGTGCCTCTGCCCGTACTGCGCGACGCACTGCCTCCTGCACCTTGGCCAGGTTCTTACGCCCACTGCGCGGAATACTTTCAAATGCGCCAAGAGCAGCATCATAAAGGCAGTCTTCAAATGTGTCCCGGTCATCGGCCATTTCGGGCAATCCATGGGCCTCTATGTCCGGATCAGCCAGCAATTCTCCCTGTTTGTCCATCACCATCGAGACGGCAACCGAACCGGCGTAAGAAAGTCCCCGACGTTTAATAACACCGATATCCTGCTCAGTGCCAAGGATCTTGCCATCCTTAAAAAAACGGCCGCTGGCCACCTGTTTGAGAACTTCTGCAGGTCCCGGCGCAAGGCGTAGCATGTCTCCATTGCGTACCGGTGCCACATCCCTGATACCAATTTCGGCAGCTAGCGCCGCGTGTGCACTCAAATGGGCTGCCTCGCCATGCACAGGAACGGCAATTGTCGGCTTGATCCAGTCGTACATCGCCCGCAATTCGTTGCGCCGCGGATGGCCTGAAACATGCACCAGGGCATCATTGTCGGTGATGATTTCAACACCCTGATCTATCAGTGCATTTTGAATTTCGATGATCGATTTTCCGTTACCGGGGATAATGCGGGATGAATAGACCACCCGGTCACCGGGGCTGAGCGATGCCTTGTGGTGATTATCCTGGGCAAGACGGGCAAGGGCCGCACGCGGTTCGCCCTGGCTTCCAGTTAAAATAACCACGAGTTCCTTACGTGGAATAGATGCATATTCATCATCACTGACGAAGGGGGCTATGCCGTCAAGATAGCCCAGATCACGTGCCACATCGCAGACCCGCAGCATTGAGCGCCCGAATACCATCACCTTTCGCCCGGCTTTTTCAGCCGCCAGCGCAATAGACCGGATACGACCAACATTGGAAGAAAAGGTGGTGATCAGCACCCTGCCCTTTGAACTTTCAATGACTTCGGCAAGGCTGTTGGAAACGGAAAGTTCGCTCGGTGAAACACCATCGCGCATGGCATTTGTCGAATCGCAGACAAGCGCCAGAACACCATCCTTGCCAAGCTTGCGGAAGTGTTTTTCATCTGTTGGCTTTCCAAGCGTTGGAGCATCATCCATTTTCCAGTCGCCGGTATGGACTACGCGGCCCAATGGGGTTTTGATTGCAAGGGACACAGGCTCCGGGATAGAATGGGTCACATGCACCGTTTCGATTTCGAAAGGTCCGATTGTGAAAGTGTCACCGGCCTTGAAAATAGTCAGCGGGATATCCGGCGCGCCATTTTCCGAATAACGTTTGGCTTCCAGCATGCCTGCGGTAAATGGCGTGCAATATACTGGTGCACGCAGCCGTGGCCACAGGGCCAGCAATGCGCCATAGTGATCTTCATGGGCATGGGTGATGATGATCGCCTCAAGGTTTTCAACCTGCTCTTCCAAGTAGCTGATATCCGGCAGGATCAGATCAACCCCGGGCAACGAGGGACCGGGGAATGTTACACCCACATCGACCACGATCCACCTGCGCTCTTTTGGTTTGCCGTAACCATACATGGCCAGGTTCATGCCGATTTCACCGACACCACCGAGTGGTACAAAGACCAGTTCTTCTTGTGATTTGCTCATCGGTGCTTCTTAGCTGTTTTTTTGTGGTTCTGAAAGAAAATATCTGCAGCTGAGATTGTCTTGACTTCGTTGTCAGTTCCCAGCAGCAGGTATCCGTCATCGTCTATGCCGAGAAATTTTCCATGGTCCTCATGATTGTCGAAGCGGACAGTTATTTCGTTACCAATTCCAGATGCAAGTTGCAGCCAGGCGTGTCGGGTACGAATAAACCCTCGCCCCCTGTCCCATTGTTTGAGCGCTGCATGCATGGCTTCGTGTAAGTGAATGAACATTTGGTCGGGGGTTGCATCCATTCCGCATTCTGCCAGTGATGTTGCAGGATAAAGATTGTTATCAGGCGCATGGCGACAATTGATACCGCAGCCGATAACAGCTGCCTGCCTGCCACCGGCAAGCATGGTTGACTCAAGCAATATTCCACTAATTTTTTTCCCGCCAATCAGTACATCATTCGGCCATTTGATCGAAAGTTCAGGAATGTCATTGCCGCAACAAGTTTCAATGGCTTGCGCCACCGCAAGTGAGGCTACAAATGGCAGCGTGCTGAATTTTTCCAGTGTTGATGGATCAATCAAAAGGAGTGAAGCAAAAAGATTGCCTTCCTCAGACACCCATTTTCGGCCCCTGCGAGCCTTGCCCGAAGTTTGTAATTTCGCAGTGATCCAAAGATTTCCATCGTCACCGGACGCAGCCCGACGCATGGCTTCCGCATTGGTCGAATCCAGTTGGTCAAACGAAATGTGGCGATAGCCGTGTGAGATTGTCTGTGGCGCGTCCACAAATACAGACCTTACGAAAAGAAACTGCCTGCCGCAGTTTGTGCGGTCGTCAACAGCAGATTGCCGAACAACACATAGAAGACCACAAAAATTCCACTTGCCCCAAGCACCAGCCGTAGTTCACCGGCCATTGGCACAAATTCACCCTTGGG
>QIIJ01000084.1 GCA_003232595.1 Aurantimonadaceae bacterium
GTCTTTCGGAAAACGGTAAAAATTCAGTGCTGGTGCTGGAATATGGCGGTAGCGATTTCGGACCATTTATCCAGATGCCGGCGGCCCTTTCCTATCCGATGAACATGCGCCGTTATGACTGGGGTTTCAAAAGCCAGCCGGAGCGGCATCTAAACGATCGCCGGCTGGTCACCCCGCGCGGCAAGGTGATTGGTGGCTCATCTTCAATCAATGGCATGGTCTATGTGCGCGGCCATGCGCACGACTTTGACCATTGGGCCGATGAGGGTGCGCAGGGCTGGGCCTATGCCGACGTGCTGCCCTATTTCAAGCGGGCTGAAAATGTCGATATTGGTGAAGGGGGTGGCGAGGAAGGCTGGCGCGGCACTTCGGGACCATTGCATGTCACTCGCGGACCCCGTGACAACCCGCTGTTTCATGCTTTTGTCAAAGCAGGGCAACAGGCAGGATTTGAGGTGACATCCGACTACAACGGCTCGAAGCAGGAAGGTTTCGGGGCGATGGAACAGACCGTTTGGAAGGGGCGGCGCGCTGGTCTACGGCGAATGCCTATCTGAAAGCGGCGCTGAAACGCCGGAATTTGTCCATCATGCAATGCCTGGCCCGGCGCATATTGTTTGACGGCAAGCGCGCCACAGGCGTGGAAATTCAGCGCGGCGACCGGATTGAGAAGGTTGTGGCCCGCAAGGAAGTGGTGCTTGCCGCATCATCGATTAATTCACCCAAACTGCTGATGGTCTCCGGCATCGGACCGCAAAAGGAGTTGCGCCGCCACGGAATTGACATTCTTGTGGCGCGTGAAGGTGTGGGGCAAAACCTGCAAGACCACCTTGAACTCTACGTACAGCAGGAATGTACACAGCCGATCACGCTTTATTCCAAACTGAACCTGTTTTCCAAAGCCCTGATCGGAGCTGAATGGCTGTTTTTCAAACGCGGCCTTGGGGCTTCCAACCAGTTTGAATCGGCAGGTTTTGTGCGCTCAAAGGCGGGCGTTGAATATCCTGATATCCAGTTTCATTTTTTACCGGTTGCCATTCGTTATGACGGCAAGGCAGCGGCAAGATCCCATGGTTATCAGGCCCATGTGGGGCCAATGCGGTCGAAATCACGCGGGGCGGTCACGCTTGCCTCGGCTGATCCGCTACAACCCCCTGAAATTCGTTTTAACTATATGAGCCACGATGACGACTGGCAGGATTTCCGCCATTGCATTCGCCTCACTCGCGAGATATTTGCGCAAAATGCCTTTGATTCCTACCGCGGTCGCGAAATTGCACCGGGAGCTGATGTTCACAGTGACGACGGGCTGAACGCCTATATTGCGCAACACGCAGAAAGTGCTTTCCACCCTTGCGGAACTGTAAAAATGGGACGTGAGGATGATCCAATGTCAGTGGTTGATCCTGAATGCCGGGTAATCGGGGTGGATGGTCTTCGGGTGGTCGATACCTCAATATTTCCGCGCATCACCAACGGCAATCTCAACGGGCCTGCAATCATGGTTGCCGAAAAGGCCTCTGACCACATTCTTGGCCGCACGCCGCTTTCCCGTTCCAACCAACAGCCGTGGATTAATCCGAACTGGCGAGTTAGCGACAGATAAATTTTATCGATGAGACAATCACTTTCTTGCCTGCAGCTATACAAATCGCATAGATAAAGCGGATTTGAGGAAACCCCTGTGCATTCTGAACCAATCAAAACCACTACACACAGAAGCAGTCTTGGTTTCGGGCTTGAGCGCATCGGCATTATGGTGTTGCGGCACCCGAATATTGCCACCTTGTTGTTGCTTGTCTCTCTGGTGATTTCCGCCTTTGCCATACCAAATGTAAAATTCGACGGCAATGTGATCAATGTGATCAACCAGAATTCACAGGCCTACAAGGATTACCAGTTCCAGAACAAAAATTTCAGAAATTTTTCCGGTGATACCTGGCTGATTATCAAGGCTCCACGGCTTGCGACAGCAAAAGGCATGGAAGAATTGCGCGCGCTGCATCTTGATTTGGCGCTGGAAGACAATGTGGCCAATGTCTTTTCTATGTTTTCGCTCGGCGATATTGAAACCGGCGCGGATTCATTTTCCCCCCTTGTACCCGAAACGATCGAAAGTGACGCCCAGGCAAAACAGGTACTTGCCGACATACTCAAATCCCAACCGGCAGCATCGGCTATTGTTTCACCGACAAAAAACGCCGCCGTGATGGTGATCTCGCTTGAGGTTGATGGACCGGTTTCCGAGCGCGGGCTTTCGACAATTCTTGATAATATCAAATCGGCCGCTGTCGCTCTTGCCCCTGACGACGTGGAAATCCTGATGTCCGGTTATCCGGCTATCCGCACATCTATTGTTGATGCAATTATCCAGGACCAGACGCTGTTGACACTTACCGGCATTGCCATTGGCGCACTGGTGTCACTGATTGTATTTGGCAACCTGGCCAGTGCCATTGTTTGCACAATTCCACCGGCTATTGCAGTTACGTGGATACTAACGACATTTTCTCTGACCGGGGTTCATCTCAATTTCTTGACAACGGTGTTGCCGACGCTCGCGCTGATCATTTCCTTTGCCGACGGGATTGTCATATATTTCAGGTGGCAGGCGCTGAACACGGCCACAACTCACAGTATCGCCAATCTCGAAAAAGCGATCTGGCAGGTGGGCCCGGCTTCGTCCCTGACATCAATTACAACAGCATTGGCGTTTCTTTCATTCACATTCGCAAGTTCAGCAACAATGGGCGATTTTGCCCTTTATGGTGTGGCGGCGGTTATGCTGGCATTTTTGGCCGTAATTGTCGCCCTGCCACTCGCCTGCTACTGGACCGACAGGTTTATTCCTTCCGGTACCGGAAAACGCGAGGGTAAGCGCGGGCTTGCTTTTAGCGGTTTTGGTAAATTTGTGGCTGACAATGTCCTGCAAAAACCAGGCTGGATTATTGCAGCAAGTCTTGTCATGCTTACAGGTTTTGGCTGGGTTCATCTGCAACTTGAACCCTCCTATTCAACCAGCAGCCATTTACCAAAAAATTCAGACATTCGGGCTGCAGAAGAGTTTTCCGACGAGGCTTTTGGCGGCACATCGCAATATCTGATTATTGTGCCTGTCTCTGAAACAGGCGTGTTTTCGGACGAAGAAAACCGGGCGCGGGTAAAAGCCGTCAACGACATTACAGTCGCTTTGTTTGGCGAAAAAAAATCACTGTCACTGCACCAGATCTGGCAACGCACAAAACCTGGCGACATCGATAAATTAGCCGCTGAACTGCAATCTGGTGATGCCGCCATTCGGGGTCGCTTTCTGGCCAATGATGGCCGTTCAATGATGGTGATTGCCCAGGCCAGCGCGCGCGCCAATACGAGCGTTGTCAACAAGGATGTGGAACGATTGCAAAGAGAGTTCTCTGTGCTTGCCTTTGGCGACGAAATCAGGATTACCGGCCTGCCGGTTCTGCTTGCGGCGGAATTTCCACCATTGATCGAGCAACTTCGCACCGGGCTGTTGCTGGCGATCTTTCTTGCTGTGGGCGTTGTGGCGATTGCTGCGAGAAGCTTTTTTCTTGCGCTTGCAACACTGATCCCAAACCTTTTACCAATTCTGTTTGCCGAAACACTTACCTGGTCGTCCGGCAGCAATCTCGATATCACCAATATCATTGCACTGACAATTGCCTTTGGTATTGCAATTGACAACGCAATTCACGTGATTAACAGCTTCCAGACCCGGTCTTTGACCCATAAAGAACCTTCTATTGCGCTTAACAGGGCCCTGGCCGAAATATCGCCAGCATTGCTTGCCAGCACCTTTATTGTTTGTGTTGCAGCTATTATAACCCAGTTCAGCCCTATGCCGTCGATCAATGTGCTGGGTCGACTGCTGATTACAACGCTTGCGATGGCGCTTGTTACCAATCTGGTAATATTGCCATCCTATCTGCTGGTATTGAAGATGGTAGAAAACACATGGAACCAGAAACGCGAGGCAAAAGCATGAGGGCGCTGGCGGTTGTCCTGATCATGTGCCTGACAGTTGCTGCGCCGGTGCAAGCGGAACCGGCTGCAGGTTTTCTGAATTCGATGGCCGGTACCTGGCGCGGGAAAGGCCGGGTGTACATCTCCAAAAAATCTGAGAACGCCCAGATACGCTGCAAAATCACCAGTACTTTGAACAAAATAAAAAGGAAACTGAGCAATAAGGGTCGCTGCGCCACAGCACAGCGCAAGGTTCGAGTTTCCGGTGCCATTGGATATTCGGCCGGCAATAATCGGGTCAGCGGCTCCTATCTCGGTGCATTGGGAAATACCGTGATCACCAGAAGTTTCGGCACTGTCAACGGCAATCAACTGACCCTTGACACAACATTCCTGGATGAAAAAGCAAACCGGGTCACTCAGGCTCGCAGCGTTATCCGACGCCTGTCAAAGCGAAAGTTCACGGTCACATTATTTGAGAAAGATGGCGGCTCCTATTTAAACCGGGGAAAAATTACATTCACCAGGTAATTGCTATTTGATCTGTACCGCTCTATTTGCTCAGCCGGTTCGCTGGTCTGGTATTAGGGTAAGACCTGGTCAGATTATCTGCTGTAACTGGCATGTTAGAGAGAGAGCATGACAACAATTGATATCGCCCGTCGGGTCCATGACCACCAGTGGAAACTTGATCCCATTGTCCGAAGCCTGCTGGATACGGATTTTTACAAGCTGTTGATGTTGCAAATGATCTGGGGGCTGTACCGCGATGTGCATACGACATTTTCACTGATCAACCGCACAACAAGCGTAAAGCTTGCTGATACCATCGACATGGAAGAATTGCGCATACAGCTGGACCACGCGCGAACTTTGCGGTTTTCCAAGAAAGAGATGATCTGGCTGGCCGGTAATTCGTTTTACGGTCGGTCGCAAATTTTCGAGCCGGAATTTCTTGCCTGGCTGGCAAAGTTTCAGTTGCCGGAATACGAACTTTCAAAACGCGACGGCCAGCTTGTGCTGGAATTTCACGGGCCGTGGACCCACACTACAATGTGGGAAATCCCTGCACTTGCCATTTTAAATGAGTTGCGGTCGCGCTCGGCGACGAAGGGGCTGGACCGTTTTGCACTTGATGTGCTTTATGCCCGCGCCAAGGCCAAGATGTGGTCAAAAGTGGAACGGCTACGGGAATTACCGGACCTGCGCATCTCGGACTTTGGTACGCGACGCCGTCACAGTTTCCTTTGGCAACGATGGTGTGTCGAAGCGCTCAAGGAAGGACTTGGCTCTGCGTTCAATGGCACCAGCAATGTATTGCTTGCGATGGATACTGATCTTGAGGCGCTGGGTACCAATGCCCATGAATTGCCGATGGTACTGGCCGCACTCAGCAAGAATGACGAGGAAATTCTCAGCGCACCCTACAGGGTTTTGCAGGACTGGAACCGATATTATGGTGGCAATCTGCTGATTGTACTGCCGGATGCCTTTGGCACCGATGCATTTTTGAGAAACGCCCCGGACTGGGTTGCCGACTGGACCGGATTTCGCCCTGACAGCGCACCACCGGTGGAAGGTGGCGAAAAAATAATCCGCTGGTGGAAATCCAAAGGCAAAGATCCGCGCGACAAGCTGATTGTATTTTCCGATGGCCTTGATGCTGATACAATCGAAAATACCTATCATTATTTTAAGGACAACGTCAGGATGAGTTTTGGCTGGGGCACCAATCTGACCAATGATTTTGCCGGCTGCGCGCCAAACAAAATTATCGGCCTTAAACCAATTTCTGTGGTGTGCAAAGTTACTGCGGCCAATGGCAGGCCGGCGGTAAAGCTTTCTGACAACCCCAACAAAGCGACCGGTGATCAAGAAACAATCGAGCATTACCTTAAATTGTTTGGCAGTGAGGGTCGGGAAAAGCAGGATGTGGTCGTTTAAAATCAATAACGGCAATCAAGGCCCTCCGAGCAATCGGGGGTTTTGCGCTTAATACCAATACACAGGCATCAAGCATGCCACATCGCGCACCATACCCGGTGTGTTTCAATCTGGATTTATTCGATCCGGCAAGAGCCTCTATTGTTTGTTTTCGCTCACGGCCATTTGGGGCTTTGCCCCAGCCTCCGCGAGGGCGATGCATAAACATCGGTCCACCATGGTGGCCTGACTGGTTCCATGTAAACATGAAACAATCTAGCTCCTACTTGCGCAATGCGTTTTCAAGATCGGACAGGCTGGCATAAAATTTCGATGTTGCCGGGTGATATATACGGCCATCCGGTGACCTGAGAATCGACAAGGGGCCGATTTCCGGTACGAGTTCCCTTGCCCAGGAAGACGCTGGGAGTGCCGAAAGCCTGGTTTCAAATTCCTCAAAGTCGTTTTGTGTGATGGGAAGGATTATTTGCACAGTATTGTAGCAGTTCCTGAGTTTTGTGATTATTGAGGCGGACACCTCGACCGCCAGATTGCCTGTGCCCGATAGTTTCGACAGTTCTTCATCGTCTAACTGATTGCATGTGTTGAGATGGTTCATTGCGTAACTTAGTTCAGACCCGGCAACCTTCAGACTGATATACGTGTAATCTACTTTCTCCTGAATTTTCCTGTTTTCTGATTCAAGAAACAAATTGTTTTCTTCCAGGTTCTTTTGTCTGGCCTGAAGCGCTGCTGTGCTTCCCAGCAACTGTTGCTCCTGAGTTTGTAATCTGTCTACTTCCGACTTTAACAACGCGCGGCTTTGGTCAAAAAAGCCGGCTGACGTCGCGGTCAGGAACCCGACAACAGCAAGAACGATCGGTACGAGGCCACCGATATATCCCGGCCGTTTCCACCATTGCCATTTTGCCTGTACAATTTCGGCTTCCAGCTTTTCACATTCAAGCTGTGCTCTTTTTAGTGACAGGGAACCCAATTGTTCTGATTTGTCGCTTTCAATCTGTTTTGTTGAATTCATTTGCTCTAAACTCCTGTTTCAGGTGTTGACCGGATTAAACCAGCCCCGCCAGCTTCCCGGCATTTGCCACCTCAATCCGCCCCCGTCGCAATACCACAAAGCCCTTTCGCTCAAATTCTTTCAGCACCCGCGAGATCACCTCACGGGCGGAACCCAGCTCTGTTGCTATTTGCTGGTGGGTTTGTTTGATCATGTCATTTTCATCGCGGTGCTGTAACAGATATTTGGCCAATCTTACATCGACCCTTTGCAGTAGCATATCTTCCACGAACGTCATGAATTCGGCAAAACGAGAACCATAGCTGCCGAGGATAAAGTTTCGAAATACCGGGCAACGCCCCAGCAAAGCCAGAAATTCCGCCTTGGTCAGAATCACCGCCTCCACTTCTGTTTCGGTGATGCCATGGGCACTGTAACTGGCATCGGATGTCAGACAGGCGGTGGTCATCAAACAGGTCTGACCGGGCTTTACACGATACAATATCACCTCACGACCGTTTTCCGCGATTACCTCCACTCTGGCTTTACCACTGACCAGAATAAAGGCCTGGCGGCAGGAATCGCCCGGCGCGAACAGGCTTGCATTCTTCGGCAGGTTCACAGGCTGAACAAGAGTTGCCAGACGGTTGAACGCCTCATCGGGATAGTCGTCGAGCACCTGGCGCAGTTTTTTGCGGATTTCATCCATTCTGCCAATCTATGCGGCTTTGGGTTTCACGCCAAATGATAATTGCCATGTATAAAAATCACCGCGAACCCTCACAAAACAGCTATCGGCAATTGCATCCCGGGTTAAACGGTGACACAATTCAAATTCGGCCTGTATTCCAGGTAAAAAAACCGGAAGCGGGATAGAAATTACTTTTGCGGATGCCGCGCAATACGGTTTGTGCAGGATAGCCGCCAATCCGGGAGAAACATGATGAAATACAAGTTTGATAAAATCACCCCGCTTGCACATTTTTCCAATTCGGTTCTGTCGCGCCGCTCATTCATGGCTGGAGCAGCCGCTGCCTCGTCACTTGTCATGCTGCACCCCTATTCGGTGATGGCCAGTGAAAATACCGCGCATTTGCGTATCATGGAAACCACCGATCTGCATGTGCATGTTTATCCTTATGATTATTATCGCGACCGTCCCAATGATGCGGTTGGTCTTGCGCGCACCGCCTCGCTGATCAATGGCATCCGCGATGAAGCAACCAATTCAATGCTGCTTGACAATGGTGATTTTTTACAAGGCAACCCGATGGGCGACTATATTGCCTATGAGCGCGGCATGAAGGAGGGTGACATGCATCCGGTCATCACCGCAATGAACTCTCTCGGCTTTGAGGCCTCGACCTTCGGTAACCACGAGTTCAACTACGGCCTTGATTTCCTGATGAAATCGATTGCCGGGGCTAAATTCCCGATTGTTTCGGCCAATGTGGCCAAGGGCGCATTGGGCGCCAATCCGCGCGCCGATACAATGCTGGTCAAACCCTATGTCATTCTTGACAAAAAGGTTACCGATGGTGCGGGCAATGAACACTCGATCAAGGTTGGCCTGATCGGCTTTGTTCCGCCACAGATCATGAACTGGGACAAGCGTCACCTCGAAGGCAAGGTCAATACAAGGGACATCGTTGAGGCGGCCAAGGGCTGGGTGCCGGAAATGAAGGAGGCAGGTGCAGATATCATCATTGCCCTCAGCCATTCGGGCATCGGGTCTGCGCAATATTCTGACGGCATGGAAAATGCCTCGGTGCCGCTTGCCGAAGTTGACGGCATTGATGCGTTGCTGACCGGCCACAGCCATCTGGTTTTCCCCGGCCCGAAATTCAAGGATTTTGCCGGGCTTGATCTGGAAAAGGGCACAATTCACGGCAAGCCCGCTGCAATGGGCGGTTTTTGGGGTTCCCATATGGGGCTGATTGATCTGATGCTTGAAAGAGACGGCTCGTCCTGGCGCATCGCGAGTTTTGCCAGTGAGGCGCGTTCGATATTCAAACGCGATGGTCGCAAGAAAATTCCTGTGGTGGAATCGGTGCAGTCAATCCTCGACAGTGTCAAGGTTGAACACGAGGCAACGCTCGCCTATGTGCGCCGTTCGGTCGGCAAGACCTCTGCACCACTGCAATCCTATTTTGCCCTTGTTGCCGATGACCCTTCCGTACAGATCGTTTCCAAGGCCCAGACCTGGTATATTGCCGACATGATGAAGGGCACCGAATGGGAGGGATTGCCGATACTCTCGGCAGCTGCACCATTTAAGGCCGGTGGCCGTGGCGGACCTGAATATTACACCGACGTCGCCAAGGGCGATGTGGCGATCAAGAATGTATCCGATCTTTATCTCTATCCCAA
>QIIJ01000018.1 GCA_003232595.1 Aurantimonadaceae bacterium
AGCGCAGCTTGCGCCAATATTCGCTCTGGGATTCTGTCCCAAGAGTATTGCTCGTCCCCTCCAGCTCCTTGGCCGGCTGGTTGACCGCATTATCGGGCGGGCGCACAGACTGAGCTGATACGGTATCTGTCAGCAGACTGGACGGAATCACCAGCAATACAAACAAAACCGTCAGCAGGATTCGTTTACGCCAACCCATGTCAGACTCCTGTTGATCAAGAATTCGTATCTGCAAGATCTACCGGCGCACAATTGCTGGCGCGGCAACCCGGCAGGGCGATGGGCACAATTCCTGCACACCGCCCGGCATGTTCCGGTATTCGCAATCAGTTCGAAGCACCAAAGCCGCGACCGACAATACGTTCACGGTAAATATTGGCAATGATATTGCCATCTCCGGCAAGCAGGGCCTTGGTCGCACACATTTCAGCACAGATCGGTAATTTGCCTTCAGCGATGCGATTGCGTCCATAATTCTTGAACTCGGCAGCCGAATTGTCCTCATCCGGACCGCCAGCGCAGAAGGTACATTTGTCCATCTTGCCGCGTGAACCAAAACTTCCCGAAGTCGGGAACTGTGGCGCACCAAACGGGCAGGCAAACAGGCAATAGCCGCAACCAATGCACAGGTCTTTGTTGTGCAGGACGATACCGTCAGCGGTCTGATAAAACACATCAACCGGACAAACCGCCATGCAGGGCGCATCCGAGCAATGCATGCAGGCGACCGATATCGAGCGCTCGCCCGGAGTACCGTCTTTCAGTGTCACCACCCTTCGCCGGTTGATCCCCCAGGGAACCTCGTTCTCGTTTTTACAGGCGGTAACACAGGCATTGCATTCGATACAGCGTTCAGCATCTACAAGAAATTTCATTCTGGCCATTGTGTATCCTCCCTCAAGCTCTGGTTATCTTGCAAAGAGACGCCTTGGTCTCCTGCATCTGGGTGACAGAATCATAGCCATAGGTCATGGCTGTATTGGCTGCTTCACCAAGCACATAAGGATCGGCACCCTTGGGATATTTGTCCCTTAGATCCCTGCCCTGGAAATGCCCGGCAAAATGGAACGGCAGGAAGGCCACGCCCCTGCCAACCCGCTCAGTCAGCATCGCCATCACCTTGATTTTGCTTTTTTCCGGTGATTCAACCCAGACCATCGAGCCATCACGGATACCAAGGTCATTGGCATCGGATGTGTTTATTTCAACAAACATTTCCTGTTGAAGCTCGGCCAGCCATCGATTGGCACGACTTTCATCGCCGCCGCCTTCATATTCCACCAGACGCCCCGATGTGAGGATCAACGGATATTCCTTCGAATAGTCGTTTTCCTGAATCGATGCATAGCGGGTTGGCAGGCGATAGTCCCGCCTGTCCTCATAGGTCGCATATTTATCGAGCAGATCACGGCGACTGGTGTAGAGCGGCTCACGGTGAAGCGGAATCGGATCCGGGAAGTTCCACACCACCGTGCGGGCTTTCGCATTGCCGAACGGTGCGCAACCATGTTTGATCGCCACCCGCTGGATACCGCCAGTCAGGTCGGTTTTCCAGTTGGTCTTGTCACCGGCCAGGCCTTCAATAAAGCTGCGCTCCGTCTCGGTCAGATCCTTGTCCCAGCCAAGCTTCTTGAGCATTGCCATGGTGAATTCGGGATAACCATCCCTGATTTCAGAATCAACCGGGTATGACCCGTCCGCCAGAAGGTTCTCGCTGCCCCATTTTTCCGGAGACTTGAGACCAAAGCGATTGCGGAAACAAAGCCCGCCCTCCGCAACCGGTTTTGATGGATCATAGAGATTCGGGGTTCCGGGATGTTTGATATCCGCTGTACCCCAGCACGGCCACGGCAACCCGTAATATTCGCCATCAAGCGGGCCGCCTTTGGCCTGCAAGGTGGTTTTATCGAAGGTGTGCTGTAGTTTCATGTGCATTTTCAGCCGTTCCGGGGTCTGCCCGGTATAACCGATTGTCCACATGCCCTTGTTGAATTCGCGGGTAACATCCTCAACCAAAGGTTCATCATCCTTGACCGCGATGTTTTTAAACATCTGGTCAGCAAAGCCGAGCTTCTTGGCAAACTTGTAGATGATCGTTTGATCAGGAAGCGATTCAAACACCGGATCAATGACTTTTTCACGCCATTGCAAAGAGCGGTTTGATGCCGTGACCGAGCCATAGGTTTCAAACTGGGTTGAAGCCGGCAGCAGATAAACACCATCCTTGCGGTCGTGCATGACAGCTGACGCTGTTGGATAAGGATCTACGACCACCAGGAGATCAAGTTTCTCCATGGCCTTTTTCATTTCCACCCCGCGGGTTTGCGAGTTGGGCGCATGACCCCAGAAAACCATCGCACGCAGATTGTCCGGCTGATCAATGTTCTTCTTGTCCTCAAGCACACCATCTATCCAGCGCGATACGGGGATGCCTTTGGACTGCATGAGCTTTTCGGACGCAAAATTGCCGGCCAGATAGTCATAGTCGACGTCCCACACACGGGCCCAGTGTTGCCACGAACCTTTTTTCAGCCCGTAATATCCGGGAAGTGAGTGCGACAGGACACAAAAGTCTGTCGCCCCTTGCACATTGTCGTGGCCGCGGAAGATATTGGCACCACCACCGGATTTGCCGATATTGCCCAATGCCAGTTGCAGGATGCAATAGGCGCGGGTGTTGTTGTTGCCGGTGGTATGCTGGGTACCGCCCATGCACCAGATCAGGGTACCGGGTCGATTGTTGGCCAGCGTTCTGGCAACACGCTTGAGCTGGCTGCCGGGAACGCCGGTTACCCGTTCACATTCTTCCGGGTTCCACTTGGCGACCTCTTCCTTGATATAATCAAGGCCCCAGACGCGCTGGCGGATATATTCCTTGTCTTCCCAGCCGTTTTCCAGAATGTGCCACAGGATACCCCAAACAAGACCCACATCGGTGCCGGGCCGCATGCGCACATATTCAGTGGCCTTTGCCGCCGTACGGGTAAAACGCGGATCGCAGACAATCAGCGGCGCATTGTTGTTTTCCTTGGCCTTCATGAGGTGAAGCATGGCGACCGGATGAGCCTCCGTCGGGTTGGAGCCGAACAGGATCATGCTGCGCGAATTATGAATATCATTATAGGAGTTTGTCATCGCCCCGTAGCCCCAGGTATTGGCAACACCGGCAACCGTGGTTGAATGACAAATCCGCGCCTGATGGTCTCCATTATTGGATCCCCAGAACGCATAGAGTTTACGGAACAGATAGGCCTGCTCATTGCTGTGCTTGGCGGAACCCAGCCAATAGACCGAATCCGGGCCGGAAGATTTTTTGATCTCCAGCATTTTGTCACCAATCTCGTTGATGGCGTCTTCCCAGGATATTCTTGTCCATTTGCCGTCAACCAGTTTGGTCGGATATTTCAACCGGCGCTCACCATGGGCTGCCTCTCGTGCAGCCGCGCCTTTGGCGCAATGGGCTCCAAGATTGAAGGGAGAATCAAAACCCGGCTCCTGGCCGATCCACACACCATTTTGCACTTCCGCCAAAATCGTGCAACCAACGGAACAATTGGCACAAATGGATTTTTTCAATTCGACCTTGGCGTCAGAATCCGCCGCCGCATGGGCTTTCTGTACCCGTCCACCGGTCAAAACGGATGCAGCACCAATGCCGCCAACCGCCAAGCCTGAGCGTTTTAAAAATGTTCTGCGATCCACTGCACCTTTTGTCATCTCTTTAAGAGTTGATGACAGTCGGGGGCCATTCGCAACCTCGCCTATCTTCTTTCTTAACATGGAGTATTCTCCCTCGTGTTGCAGCATCCAAACGCGCTGCTCTTGAAATAGTGCCCGTGATAAAATTCGGCTGTCGGGCAAAAATACCGGCAATCAGATTTCCAGCAACAAGCAGCTAGAACCTGGCCAGCTCATAGACTTTCTTAACATGGTCTGTTTCTGAATAACCGGCTGATCCATCAGCTTTCGTCACTTCCGCATCCGCAGATACGGTACTGACCGCAGCAACCGCAGCGCTGGCTGTACCAACACTTGCCAGTTTCAAAAAAGAACGACGATCAGTCGTTAATTTATCAGTCATAAGCATTCTCTCCCTTCTTCGACATTATGCAGATGGCATTGCGCAACATCTGCAGTTTCATTCAACCTCTCAGCACATTGCAAAAGCATCCTGTTCAATCTTCATGAACAGGCGGCCAATAGTGCCGAGCGGTGCGTACAAAACTGAATATTCTGCAGCTTCCAGATCCCTGAAGAAATGAGAAGCCCAGGAATTAACGTGAATTTCAAAAAACTTCTTTTGCTTGCCAGGCACCACAGGGTCGCCATAGGCCCCTTCAATCAACCCGGCCATCATTTCAAGTATGGAGGCAATGTGATCCTCGGGATCTTTCAAACCGCCAATGCGTTCGATCCCCTGCCTCGCCATTTCCTTGCGCAGGTTAGCCAGTGGTTTTTCATTGAGGAACCCGGTCTGGTAGTAGGAACCGTAGGGCAGCAATTCGCCCCGCGTCACCCCGATAAACAAATCATGGAACTCGACATCTGCAGTCTCAACGTCAATCCGTCCGGCAATCCTGGCAAAATTTCCGATCGCCGCACCAAATTCACTGTCATCGCCAACAAGATCCGATGCAGCTTTCAACCTGGAATTATCAGGGGGTAAGGACAAAAAACCAGCCAGCAACCGATAGATTTGCGCGCGTAGCACATCTTCCGGTGGCATCGGAATCGAAAACTCCGAGCCACTTAAGCCAGATTCTTTTGCAGTATCAGCGACTTGCAAGCGTCATTCTCCTCCCCGAAAAATGTTCACTTTAATTTGTAAACGATTATGCGCGCCTGAATGAATTTATCAAGTATATTCACAGTACTATTATACATTTGATTATATGAATATTATAAATCAGGTAATCGCCAGTCATTATTGTCGAGGTTGACGAAATTTCCAAAATAACTGATCCTGCCCGGGAACAAACGGATCACATCGTATGAAATCAGCCACTACTACAATCATTGTTAGCATAGTAACCCTGGTTTCGTTTTCGATTCCCACCGGTGCGGTTGAAGATGGCCAGGCCATTGAAAATGGCAAATCTGTCTCGGAGCAACAGTGTTCCCGCTGCCATGTGGTCGGCGACTACAATCCCAATGGCGGCATATCCTCCACGCCTTCATTTCAACTGATGGTCAACGCACTTGATGATTATGAAGAGCGTTTTGACACATTCTATATCCGCCCGCCGCATCCGGCGGTTATCGTTGTGGAAGGGATAAAAAAACGCGACGATCTGCCGTTTAACGCGGCACCAGTAAAACTCACCCAAAAGGATGTCGAAAACATCGCCGCTTTTGTCAAAACCCTGAAGAATAAATAAACCATCCTATTTCACCTTGCGTGCAATGTCGCCGTCAGCCAGGTGTTGGCGCAACATTTCGGTATATTGCTTGACCATGTGATTTACGAATTCCTCGTGGTCATCGACTTTGGTAATCGCATTTGCCACATAGGCATTGTAGCGGGCGGCAGCGAATAAAAAGGCCATGTGAAGATCGGTCGCCTGAACTTTTTTGTTCTCCCGGTTGGCGACATCAATGAATTTGTCTGCAATCTTGAGGAAGGCTAATGTATCCAGTTTGCCCTCTTTGCGGGCAAGTCTTCTCTCATTTCTGCTTCTTTTGTCTTCCATCGCGCCATTCCCTCAATTACAAAGATCAAAATACAATGTAGCGCAGGTTGCCGGGAGGATATAGTGGGAGAAATTGCAGACGCTTTTTGGATTGCATTCAACCTGCTTTTGTCTTTTGACAAAGAGCTTTATTCGATCATTGGCCTGTCGCTGAAAGTTTCTCTCAGCGCCGTTGCCATTTCCTGCGCACTGGGTTTTACCATCGGAGCAGGCTTGAGCGTTTACCGATTTCCCGGGCACCGGCTTATCATCATCATTCTCAATGCGCTGATGGGCCTGCCGCCTGTGGTGGTCGGGTTGATCGTTTATCTTATCCTGTCCCGCTCTGGCCCACTGGGTGTGCTTGGGCTGCTTTATACACCAACAGCAATGATCATTGCCCAGGTGATGCTGATCACACCATTGGTTGCCGCCCTCAGCATTCAGATGCTGGAGGAGCTTCACCTTGAATATGACGAGTTTTTCCGCTCGCTTCGCCTGACAAACTTCGCCAAGATGAAAACGCTTTTGTGGGATGGCCGACGGGGTCTTGTTACCGTCGGGCTTGCCGGTTTCGGACGGGCCATATCCGAGGTCGGCGCGGTGATGATTGTCGGTGGTAATATCAATCACCTGACCCGGATCATGACCACAGCCATCGCGCTTGAAACTTCAAAAGGCACTTTGGCGCTGGCGCTGGCGCTTGGCATTATCCTGATCGGTTTTTCGCTCGCGGTAAATGCAGCCGTGATGCTTTTGCGCAGCAATTCCAAAGGGCAGAGATATGCTTGACAAGACCAGTGAGCATAGCCTGCAGTTACCGGATCCGGTTCGCTTCCGCGATGTCAGTCTGACAATTAACAGGCAGGAACTTATTGCCAATATCAATTGCACCCTGGAACATACCGGCGTAAGCGTTGTCATGGGGCCAAACGGGGCGGGTAAAAGCCTTTTTCTGCGCTTGCTCGCCGGACTGCTGAAACCTACAAGCGGCACCATAACCGGCAGTTATATCAATGCCAAACCGGGAACAACCTCCAGCCTGTCGATGGTATTTCAGGACCCGGTACTTTTGCGACGCACGGCGCACGCCAATATCGCCTATGTCCTTCATCAGCAAAAATGCCCTGAAGAACAACTGGCCGAAAAGGTCGGCAATGCGCTTAAGACTGCAAGGCTGGAACGGCAGCGAGAGACCCCGGCAAGACGCCTGTCAGGTGGCGAGCAACAGCGCCTTGCACTTGCCCGTGCGCTGGTGGTTAGGCCTGCAATCCTGTTGCTGGATGAAGCCACTGCCAGCCTCGACCCGGCCTCAACCCATATCGTTGAAGGCATGGCCGCAGATGCCGCTGCTACCGGCACCAAGATCATTTTTGTCACCCACGATGTGCGACAGGCAAAACGGGTTGGCGATGATATTTTGTTTATTCACGAGGGCAGACTATTGACTCATAAATCCATTCACGACTTTTTCCGCGATCCCGGCAGTAAAGAAGCCCAGGCCTATCTCGACGGGCGTGTTCCTGAATAAATGTAAAGGAGATGAAACTTGGACAAACGAAACCCAACTGGCCAAACCCGAATCGAACTGGAAGCTGCTGCCTTTCGCGGCCTTGTAGAGCATTTGCAGAAACGCACTGATGTTCAGAACATTGATCTGATGATCCTTGCCGGATTTTGCCGCAACTGCCTCGGTAAGTGGTATAAAAAAGCGGCCATCAAGAGGGGTATAGACATGAGTTATGACGAGGCCCTCGAAGCCATATACGGCATTCCTTACAAAGAGTGGAAGGAGAAGTATCAGCAGGATTCAACGCCGCAACAGCAGGCCGCATTTGCCAATGCAGATAAAGCTGAAATTTAGATCATGAAAGCTCTGTATGCTTTTATTTTGATCCTCATGACGGTTGCCGCATCCTTTGCCGGGGAAGATTCAATCATTCTGCAATCGACAACCTCGACCCAGAACTCGGGGCTGTTTGATGTCATCCTGCCAGAATTTACCAGAGAGACCGGCATTACAGTCAATGTGGTCGCCGTTGGCACCGGGCAGGCGCTCAAGAATGGTCGAAATGGCGATGGTGACGTGCTGTTGGTTCACGCCAAATCAGCGGAAGAGAAATTTATTGCCGAAGGCCATGGCGAGGCACGCTTTGATGTCATGTATAATGACTTTGTCATCGTCGGACCGGGAAATGATCCAGCGGGTCTGGCAGGCACCACGGATATTGTCGCAGCACTAAAAAAAATCCCGGAAAACCGGGCAATATTTGCTTCTCGCGGCGATGACTCCGGCACTAACAAGAAGGAAATTCAATTGTGGCAGATGGCCGGTATTGACGCTGCAGCCGACAGCGGTGTGTGGTACCGCGAAACCGGGTCCGGCATGGGGGCAACACTCAACCTTGCCGCCGGCATGGGCACCTACACCCTGACCGATCGGGCCACATGGATTGCCTTTCAAAACAAGCGCGGCATGAAAATCCTCGCGGAAGGCGACCCAAGGTTGTTCAATCAGTATGGCGTGATGCTGGTCAACCCCAAGAAACACCCGCACGTCAAAGCAGCAGCAGGTCGCATTTTCATCAAATGGCTCACTGGCCAAAAGGGACAGTCCGCAATCGCAGCCTACAGGCTGGACGGGCAGCAATTGTTTTTCCCCAATGCAAAGTAACTACAAATTCAGCTTCATTCCCTCGTGACTGGCAATAAAGCCAAGCCCCTCATAAAACCGCAATGCATCAGGCCGCGATTTATCTGTGGTCAGTTGCACCAGTCCACAGCCTCGCCGCCGCGCTTCTTCAATTGCCCATTTGATCAATTGCCGCCCGAGTCCATGACCACGAAATTCTGAACTTACCCGTACACTTTCAATCTGCCCGCGCCACATACCGGTACGCGAAAGGCCGGGAATGAGGCTGAGTTGCAGACAGCCGGCAATCTGTCGATCAACTTCCACCACCATCAACATCTGGTTCGGATCGCTGTCAATCGCCTCAAATGCATCAAGATATCGCGCATCGACCACATCACCCATCACCTCGCGGGTCTGACCAAGAGTGTCATTGCCAAGCATCGCAACAATTGCCGCAAGATCTGATTTAACCGCATGACGGGGGGTCGGTTCGTTCATTTTTATTCACTCATTCCTTTACCCGGCCTTTACCCGGCAATTGTCCTATGCCGGTCAATTCGAATTGAACTTGCATCATCTCCCGGTTCGATCCTATCGTTGCGCCAACTTTGTTTCAATTGCAGGAGCAATCATGGACGACAATCAGTTCCCGCCAATATTTGACGGCCACAATGATATTTTGTTGCGCCTGCACATGATGAATGAGCCGGATGCACCAGCGCGATTCCTCAACGGTATTTGCCGCGCATTGAAAAGGGCGGTTTTGGTGGTGGTTTTTTCGCCATCTACGTTCCTTCGCCACAAGACAATGATGATCGATACGCGGAGATGAACAACCCATCCTATGATCTGCCGCTGCCGGACGAGATTCCAGTCGATCAGGCACTGCCCCATGTGCTTTCCATGGCGGCAATCCTATCACAGATTGAACGGCAATCAGAAGGCCGTGCTAAAATCTGCCGAACAGCTGCAGAAATAAGACAATGTATAAAATCCGGCACCCTGGCAATGGTTATGCATATTGAGGGAGCCGAGGCGATTGACGACGATTTCAATGCGCTTGAGGTGCTTTACAACGCGGGCTTGCGGTCCATTGGCCCGGTATGGAGCCGACCAACACG
>QIIJ01000450.1 GCA_003232595.1 Aurantimonadaceae bacterium
AAAATGAATGTGATCATTGAGCCGACAGCCAGGGTGGAAAATCCGGTCAGTGCCTGACCAATGGTGCAGCCCAGAGCCACAACGCCGCCCACGCCCATCATGGCGCCACCAAACATATTGCGCACAGTGTCTGTGGTATTGGCGAATGTCGTCAGTGACAATCGCCCGCGCGACAGGGCCCCGAGGAAACCGCCCAGCAGAGCACCACCAACGGTAGCAACGCCAAATCCTGGAGTGGCGATTGCTGTAAATCGCATCAGGTATTCCAAACCGTCACCGGAAGGCCGCACGAAGGTCAAAGAGGCCACCTGCGTCGCCTCATCTGCAAACTCATCAAAGGCTAATCCAGTCAGGAACCAGCCTGCAACAACACAAAGACCAATGCCGAAACCGGCGACAAGATGGGCTGGAGACTGACGGAATTCTCGGTCTTTGAAGCAATAAATCAGCAAGGCTGCCGCCAGCGCTGCCATGATATAGATGTTCAATACAGAAGCCTCAATGCCCGTGAATATCGATATTATCGATCCTGCACTTTGGGAATCCACCTCATAGGCCGTCAGATCAATCATGGTTGGGGCAAATGCTGCAACCCGCACAGGCCCAAGGATGCCGCCAATTGTCATGTATGCAAATATTCCAACGATGAGCAGAACTACGACCGCTCTCAAATCACCACTGCCTGCCCGCACCAGATTGCGGCTGGCACAGCCACCGGCGAATACCATACCAAAGCCAAACATTGCTCCGCCGACGATATTGGCCAGCCAGTTTAAATTGGGAGTTAGATACATCACAGACGTTGCATTGACTTCGATAATGCCGGAACTTTGAAAATAAAATACGCCAAGAATTGCAACTGCCGCTGCCAGAAGCCATGATCGAAAACGGCGGTAGTCTTTAAAAGAGACGATGTCCGAAATCGATCCCATGGTGCAAAAATTTGTGACATAAACGATGTACCCAAAAACCATGCCGATTATCAGGCCGCCAAACCCTATATAAAATCCAGGTGATTCGACCACCATTTCCCGAAGACCATCAATCATCCCACTCTCCCGTTAATTTTGTGAACTTACTGTCTAAACGCAGTTGAACTGGTGCGGCTGCCCTTTCAATCGATGTAATTTGAAGAAACGACCGTTTTTTGATTCTGGTAATTTAACCAGCTTGAAGACAATGCCCACTATACATGCGAATATTGATATGTGCAATAATTACGGCCCCGATCACCGGCCCGATACAGCCAAATATTGTCGTGATCACGCAAATTTGTCCCCATACAAATTGTCCGGTTCGTTAGTATTATCCATCGCTCTTGACCTTGGCCGGTAAATAGTATTCACTTATTCTAATATATCTCTTAGTCCGACAAAACGGATTCTCATTGCAAGGATCGAAACCATGAGCGAAGCCAAAAAGGAAAACGCCAAGAGCATGTCCATCATCGTAACGAAGGGCACATTGGACTGGGCGTATCCTCCTTTTATCCTCGGCACCACAGCTGCTGCGATGGATATAAAGGTTACCATGTTTTTTACCTTCTACGGGCTTCCACTGCTGTTGAACAAACTTGATCTTAAACTGTCATCACTTGGCAATCCGGCTATGAAAATGCCGATGATGGGTATGCACATGAGCATGCCGAATATTGTCGCTGCAATCCCGGGTGTTGATGCGGCCGCATCCAAAATGATGAAGAACATGATGAACAATAAAGGCATCGCTTCCATTGAAGAGCTGCGGGAGGCATCGGTTGATCTGGAAATTGATATGATCGCCTGCCAGATGACAATGGATCTGTTTGAATATGACCGGAAAGACATGATCGACGGCATTGAGCTTGGCGGCGCAGCGACCTATATGGAAGTTGCCAGCAAATCCGATATCAATCTGTTTATCTGAGCAACTCGAAACAGCGCGACCTCCTTTGGACTGCGAAAATTGACCAAGAGTCTCAAGGCGCGGTTTTTAATTGATACTCGCCTAGCAAACTATCCCTAACCAACCAAAGAGGAAAATATGGCCGACCAAGTTCTTGACGCTAAAGGGCTTAACTGCCCGTTGCCGATTTTGAAGGCAAAAAAGACCATTAAATCGATGGCATCCGGCGAAACCCTTTCAATCGAATCGACTGACCCGGGTTCTGTTGCCGACTTTGAGGCATTTTGCCGCCAGACCGGAAACGAGCTGATCAGTTCCTCTTCCGAAGGCGATGTCTACAAATTCGCTATCAGGGTAACCACTTAGCACGCTAAACAGCAAACTTTCAGATTGAAAGATGCGGCTGATTTTGTACCTTTGCTCCCATCTTGTTCAATTTTGAACCAGGAGAGTGATAAATGTACAAATCGGTCGTGTCTTTGTTTACGGTGCCAGCCCTGTTTCTTGGACTGACTCTGAATGCAAACTCCCAGAATATAACCCCAAACTCAACAGACCCGTCAGACACCGCCGTTGGACGATTGTTGAATGCGCCAGTCAATACTCTGCCTGCGAAAGATAAGTTCTGGTGGGATTCGGACTGGTATGATGACGGCAAACTCCAGGTGCCAACAAACTACGATGTGGTCGAACGCGAAACCTCCTATATCAACGAAGATGATGATACTGAAGTTCCGGCAATCATCTATCGACCCGAGGGTGAGGGGAAGTTTCCCGGCATATTGTTTCAACATGGTCGACGCGGGCTGGATGAACCAGTAAAGCGGCTGGCCAGACGCATGGCGGCGCGCGGATTTATTGTTCTTGCGCCGGACGTTTATTCGGCCCGTTTTATAGACAGATTTCCTCTCGAACATCTGGATGAAACCGAGGGCGACGTTAACGCCGGTGTTGATTTTTTACTTAATCTACCTGATGTATCCACTTCAAAAATATGTCTTTATTCTCATACAAGAGGAGGGTATTACACGCTAAAAGTGGCAGTGAAGTATAAACGGCAGGAAAATGACGTTGCCTGTTATGTGTCCTTTTATCCCCATTGGCAAAACCCCAATGCCACCGAACCGGAACAGGTATACCGTTATGCGTCAGATGTTGACCAACTCGCCCTGCCAACATTGATTTTCATGGGTGAATATGAGCAATACCAGCGGCGGCGGTCCATGGAGACCGGGGTTAAATTCATGAAGGATGCTGGCAAGGATGTACGGTTGATCATCTATCCCGGTGTCGGGCGTGGCTTTGACTTCCGCACGCCCAATGTGCGTACATTTGCAGACGATCTGGCAACGAAGGATTCTATTTTAAGAACTGCAGCGTTTTTTCGCAGGCATCTGGCGGATTGGGGGAAAAAGTAGCGGCGGGGTAAAATTCCGTCGGCAACAGTTTGCGTAACGATATTTTATCACCTACTTACTCATTTTCTCCCACTCCCCCAGCCGCTCCATTGCCCGTTCGATATCACTCTGTGTTCCTGCAAACGAAAACCTCATATAATTCGGACCACGTTTTGGGTCGAAATCCAACCCCGGTGTCGCGGCAACACCGGTTTCTTCGAGCATTTTTTTGGCGAACTCCATGGAGTCAGACGCCAGATTTTCGACACTGGCGTAAGCATAAAATGCGCCATCGATCGGCAGCGGATCGGCAAAGCCCAGCTTTGGCAGGGCATCAAGCATAATGGCCCTGTTGGTTTTGTATCCATCTTTTACCTGTTCAAGTTGCTGGCGCGCCTCAAAGGCGGCTGTGGCTGCAATTTGTGATAATTCCGGCGGTGAAATATAGAGGCTTTGGGCAATACGTTCGACAGGGCGCACAAGATCTCGCGGTAATATCATCCAGCCGATGCGCCAGCCGGTCATGCAATAAAATTTGGAAAACGAATTGATGATGATGAGATTATCGCTGAACCGCAATGCGGTTTCCTCCCTGATGCCGGTTGCATCGCCATAGGTGAGGCCGTGGTAGATTTCATCGGAAATCATCCACAGACCGAGTTCTTCGCAAACATCAACAATTTCCTTGATAGCGGTAGCGTCCATCATTGTGCCACTTGGATTAGCGGGGCTGGCAATCAATACACCCCTTAATGGTGCTTCAGCGTGGGCAGCCCGTATCTGGTCAGCTGTCAACGCCCACCGGGTGCTTTGATCAGTTTCGATTTCAACCGGCAATAAACCAAGCGCTCGCAATATATTACGATAGGCCGGGTAACCAGGAGTTGCTATCGCGACCCGGTCGCCGACGTCAAACAGGGCAAGAAATGCAAGGTTAAACCCGGCCGAGGAACCCGTGGTTGCAAAAACCCTGCCACTGTCGATGGATACGCCATAATGGGTCTGATAATGCAGGGCAATGCGCTCACGAAAACTGCCTGTTCCCGCGGCATCAGTATAGCCGAGCTTACCTTTCTCAACCGCTATTCCGGCTGCAGCAAGAACCGCATCTGGAGCCGGTACGCCTGGTTCGCCAACGCAAAGGGAGATGACATCCCTACCCTGTGCAATCATGCGATTGGCCATTGCCAGAACATCCATGGCGTGGAACGGTTCAACCCGACTGCGCTCAGATGCGGAAGGTCGCCGAATTTTGGAATTTTCTGACATTATATAACCTTATTGGTCGATATTATTGCAGCAGTTGATCTGCAGGGGTGCGACGGTTATGAGGTAGGGTCAAGTCCTTTCACCTGGTTCATGTGTATCATCTGACTATCGGGAATTTGTCAATTGAAGAACAAAATTCACAGCCTTTTACTTTCAATATTGTTGATGGTGGCCTGGACGCTGCAGCCGCTTGGCGATGCCTATGCACAAGGGCGTGGTAAAATCTCGTTGATCAGAGATGCCGAAATTGAGGCCTTGTTGCGGCAATACGCTGCTCCGATTTACAAGGCGGCAGGGCTGCGGCGCGGCGCGCTTGATATCCTGATTGTCAACGACCAGCAATTCAATGCCTTTGTTTCAGGGCGAACCCTTTTCATTAATACAGGCGCATTACTGGAAGCAGAGACACCCAATGAAATCATCGGTGTTATCGCCCATGAAGTTGGTCATATCAAAGGCGGTCACCAGCAACGTCTGGAAGACCAGTTGCGAAGCGCCAAGGTAATTGCCGGTTTTGCCACTTTGCTTGGTGCCGGGGTAATTGCGGCAGGGGCAATAAGCGGAAACCGGCAGGTTTCAGGTGCCGGTTCCGGCATAATTCTGGGCGGGCCGAGTATTGCCGTCAGGGGCCTTTTGTCATACCAGCGCGGTGAAGAATCTGCTGCAGACCGGGCGGCGCTGAAATACCTCAGCAAATCCGGCCAGTCAGCCCGCGGACTGCTTACAACCTTTTCCCGGTTTGCAGAGAGCCTGAGCCTTCAGGGCGGGCGGATAAACCCCTATATGCAAAGCCATCCTATGCCGCGTGACCGCATTGAAGCACTGAAAGTTGCTGTCAGAAAAAGCAAATTTGCGGACCGGAAGGACAAACCTTCCCTGCAAGTGCGCCATGACCTGGCACGAGCAAAAATTGCCGCCTATCTTGGCGGGCGGCGCTATTTGAATAGTCTTATTCGCGACAAGAATTTCAGCCCGCTGGCAAAAAGGTATGGCGAAGCAATCGGATTGCATCTGTTCGGTTCGCCCCGCGCTGCCATTCCGAAAATCAATGCTTTGATCAAGTCGCGCCCTCGCAATGCTTATTTTTGGGAAATGAAGGGCGAAATACTGCTGCGTTCGGGAAAACCGGCAGCCGCAGTCAAGCCTTTTCAAAGGGCAGTTAAACTTGATGGCGGGCGAAGCGGGTTTTTACGTGTCCAACTGGGCCACGCCCTATTACGGAGCAAGGGCAAAAATAATGTCAAGGCAGCAATTGTTCAATTGCGCCAGGGCCTTGCAAAAGACCCCTCCCTGATCGTCGGGCACCGTTATTTGGCACAGGCCTACCAAAAATCCGGCAATACTCCGCTGGCACTTCTTGCCAGTGCAGAAGAAAAGTTCTGGTCTGGAAACATTAAAAATGCGAAGAACTTTGCAAATCGTGCTCAACAAAAATTGAAGCGCGGATCGCCGGGATGGCTTCGCGCGCAGGACATTATCACTTTTAAAAAGTAAAACTTGCTGATAAAAGATAATCCTGCTGTTTCGGTGGATCAAGTGATCCCTAATTGTATCTGGAGACTCCTATGAAATTCATTTTTCTTGGCAAACGTTTCGCAGCAATTCTGCTGGCGGGTGTTTTGCTGACAATGGCTGGTCTCAGCACGCTATCTCAGGCGCAAACGATCAGCCCTGCTCAAAAAGCAGAGTTCGAGGCACTGATCCGCACCTATATTCTGGAAAATCCGGAAATTCTGGCCGAAGCGCAGGAAGCCTTGCAACGCAAACAGGAGCTGGCGCTAAAGGTTCGTATGAAGCGAACTTTGGAGGAGCGTGCTGATTTGATATTTGCCTCCAAAAATCAGTCTCAAATCGGCAATCCAAATGGCGATGTGACGGTTGTCGAGTTTTTCGATTATAACTGCCCGTTCTGCAAACGCGCCATGGCAGATATGGACCGGCTGCTTGAGGGTGATCCCAAATTGAAGTTTGTTCTTAAAGAACTGCCAATTCTGAGCGAAGCTTCTGTCGAAGCCCACCGGGTTTCCGTTGCCGTAGGGCGTTTGGTGCCAGATAGGTATTCCGAATTTCACCGCAAACTTATGGGCGGCAACGGCCAGAAGGATGGCCGTCGCGCACTCAAAATTGTCGAGGATATGGGACTGGATCTTGATAAAATATTCGAGATGTCCAAGCAGGAGGACGTCAATGATGTGTTTCGGGAAGTAAACGGTCTCGCAACCAGCCTTGGCATGAACGGCACACCGTCATATGTGATTGGCGATGAGGTGATTTTTGGGGCACTTGGCTACAATGTTTTGAAGAAAAAGATCGACAACTACCGCAAATGCGGCAGTACCGTTTGCTCTTAATTGAAGCTCACGGCGCCGGGATGCCTTGAACCCATTCACCGTCACTATCCTTATCAGCCAAAATAAATCATGGTAATCAATTCGCTCGGGCATTGAAAAGCTGGCACCAGACCATATAAGGTTCGGTGTCCGCATTGTATGTGGGATTAGAATGCTAACAATCGCCGGGACCTGGTTTTTAATATGGCCAAGACAATCTACATTTTGAACGGTCCCAATCTCAATCTGCTCGGGCAGCGGGAGCCGGACATCTACGGCTCACTCAGTCTTGCCGATATTGAGCGGGATTGCAGGGAACTGGCTGAGGAGTTCGACCTCTCCCTGGAATTTCACCAGTCAAACCACGAGGGTCAATTGGTCGACTGGATCCAACAGGCTGGAAACAATTCTTCCGGCATTATCCTGAATGCCGGAGCGTACACGCACACATCCGTCGCTCTTCATGATGCTATCCGCGCTGGTTCTTCACCGGTTATAGAATTGCATCTTTCAAATATTCATGCCCGTGAGGAATTTCGCCACAAGTCTTATGTATCACCTGTGGCAACGGGTGTGATTTATGGATTTGGCGGCGATGGCTATCTGCTGGCAATTCGTGCAATGTCAAAATTGCTGGACACCAAATCTTAACGACAAGAACCCGGGGTTATTCCACTTATGGCAGATAAATCAACAGATAAAAAAACAAATTTGGTCCGCAATCTTGCAGAAATTCTGGTCGAGCTGGACCTCAATGAAATTGACGTGAAAGATGCTGATATCCGTATCCGCGTATCGCGAGGCGTAGGCGGACAGGTTATTGCTGCACCGCAACCGGCACCTTTTCCACAGGCACCCGTTGCTGTTGGCACACCTGTTATGTTGGCCAGTGATGCGTCTCTATCAAGTGGTACAGCGGTCCCTTCCCCGATGGTTGGAACGGTATATCTCTCCGCTTCGCCCGAGGTTGCACCTTATATCACTGTTGGCTCCGAGATTAAGGAGGGTGATACATTGCTGATCATTGAAGCCATGAAAACGATGAACCATATTCCAGCCACGTGCTCGGGAACTGTTACCGAAATTCTGGTAGAGGACCAGCAGCCGGTGGAATTTGGTGAAACCCTTGTGGTAATTGAATAGGCTGACAGCAAAAATGTTCAAAAAGGTACTCATCGCCAATCGCGGCGAAATCGCGTTGAGAATATTGCGGGCCTGCAAAGAGCTTGGCATTGGTACGGTCGCTGTTCACTCAACAGCTGACGAAGCTGCCATGCATGTGCGACTGGCAGACGAAAGCGTTTGTATCGGCCCACCCGCATCAAACGAATCCTATCTGAACATTCATCAAATTGTTGCTGCTTGCGAGATTACCGGTGCCGATGCCATTCATCCCGGTTACGGATTCCTGTCGGAGAACGCCAAATTTGCAGAAATTCTGGAAGCGCATGGAATTACCTTTATCGGCCCCTCCTCAGCCCATATCCGTATTATGGGCGACAAGATCGAGGCCAAAAAAACGGTAAAGCAACTGGGCATTCCGGTTGTGCCGGGTTCTGATGGTGCTGTCAGCGACCCGCGAGAGGCTAAACGAATTGCTGACAAGATCGGCTACCCTGTCATCATCAAAGCCGCGTCCGGTGGCGGCGGGCGCGGCATGAAAGTTGCCAACTCAGCCTCAGATCTTGCCGAAGCGCTTGGTTCTGCCCGCAAGGAAGCCGGTGCGGCTTTTGGCGATGATGTTGTCTATATTGAAAAGTACCTGTCAAAGCCGCGTCACATCGAAGTGCAGGTAATGGGCAACGGCAAGGGCTACCTCGGGGAACGTGACTGCTCTTTGCAGCGCAGACACCAGAAAGTGCTTGAGGAAGCCACTTCACCTGTTCTCGATGATGAACAACGCGAAAATATCGGTATGGTCTGCGCCAAGGCCATTGGAGATATGGGATATTCCGGTGCTGGAACAGTTGAATTTTTGTATGAGGACGGTGAATTCTACTTCATCGAAATGAATACACGATTACAGGTCGAACATCCTGTAACCGAGATGATCACCCGCATTGACCTGGTTAACGAACAGTTGCATGTGGCAACCGGTGAAGGCCTTTCGTTTACTCAGGAAGAAGTGAGCTTCATGGGGCACGCCATCGAATGCAGGATCAATGCCGAGAATGCCCATACATTCGTGCCATCACCAGGCTGTATCAGCTATTATCACCCGCCGGGGGGGCTTGGCGTGCGGGTTGATTCAGGGGTTTATCAGGGCTATCAAATCCCGCCCTATTATGACAGTCTGATTGGCAAACTGATTGTTCACGGTCGCACCCGACCAGAATGTCTGATGCGGCTTCGGCGGGCGCTGGACGAATTTGTTGTTGATGGCATCGATACCACCCTGCCATTGTTTCGTGAATTGATGACGGAAGACGACATTATCAAGGGTGACTACAATATTCATTGGCTTGAAAAATATCTGGCCAATAAGAGTTGACATATACCAAAAGGGTTGGGGTTTGATGGCGGGCCATGAAGATCTGATCATGGAAATTACGCCACAGGTATTGCTCAAGGCCTATTCCTGCGGCATTTTCCCAATGGCGGAATCGGCAGATGATCCGGGGCTGTTCTGGGTTGAACCGGAAATGCGGGGCGTTATCCCGCTCGATCAGTTTCACATTCCAAAACGTCTGGCGCGCATGGTTCGCCAACAGGTGTTTGACATACGTTTTGACTTTGGTTTCGATGCGGTAATTGACGGTTGTGCCAGCACCACAGATGCGCGGCGCACCACATGGATCAACAAACGCATTCGCAGGCTGTACCGGGAATTGTTCGAACTTGGCCATTGTCACACGGTTGAAGCATGGCAGGATGGCGAACTTGTTGGCGGGCTTTACGGCATCAAGCTTGGTGCGGCCTTCTTTGGCGAAAGCATGTTCTCAAAAAAACGCGATGCATCCAAGGTAGCTCTTGTTCACCTGGTGGAACGGCTGACGCAGCGTGGATTCAGGCTGCTGGATACTCAGTTTACCACCGATCATTTGAAGAAATTTGGTGCTATCGATGTGCCAAGAGACGATTACGAAATATTGCTTGCCGATGCCCTGCAACACAATGCAGAATTTTAGAACTGTCTGTCGCGGGGATTACCCCGGCAGCTTCAAGTTACGGCAAAAAGCCGGTTGAAAATAATTGCAGAGCAAGCTTTGTCATCTCTCCAAACATAGGAACTGCTTCTTGATGGCTGCAAATATTTTTACATGTTCCAATTGAAATATTTGGCGCTGATTTCACCTCACAACACAAGGAAGTGAGACTGACTTTAATCGATTTTGGCTGCAGACAGCGCTAACATTCCAGGCAGTTGCTGAAAAATGAAAGCGAGCAGGGAAAATGCGAAAAATTTCTGAAGTTATAGCTCTGTTTGGATTGGTATTTGTGCTTATTGTTGCATCGGCAAACTCCCAGGAACTTGACGATACGGCGGTCGCAAAACTTTCTACGCGCGTCTTGTTTGGCACACCGGAACAACGACAGGAATCTCTTGAGGCTCTTGGTGAGCGGGAAAATCGGGATATTACCGCAACGCTGATACTTGCCCTGCGATATCAGGGATATGATCCATTGATCGGGGATATATTGAGCAAGCTTACCGGGCAAAAAATTTCGTCCTGGAACGAAGCCATGTTGTGGCAGGAGGCTAGAGCCTCGGGCGTTAATATTGGCCCCTATGACCGGCACTGTTTGGGGGTTTGGCGAGGCGCGTCTGGTGCAGTGGTACGGGTACCATAA
>QIIJ01000123.1 GCA_003232595.1 Aurantimonadaceae bacterium
CCATTTCCCGGTAGCGCTCGGGGTCGTCTATCCATTTTTCGCGGACCTTGACGAACAGGAACAGATGCACTTTCTGGCCGAGGATATCGCCGATTTCCTTGCGCGAGGCGGTGGAAATTGCCTTGATCACCTGCCCGCCCTTGCCGATGATAATCTTTTTATGGGTATTGCGCTGGACATAGATTGTCTGGTCAATCTTGACACTGCCATCCTTGTTTTCTGTCCAGTTCTCCGTCTCGACATGAGAGGCATAGGGCAATTCCTGATGCAGGCGCAGGTATAGTTTTTCACGGGTGATTTCTGCCGAAAGCTGGCGCATTGGCAGATCAGATATCTGGTCTTCGGGATAAAGCCACGGGCCTTCCCTTGCGAGATACTCAACAAAGTCCCGGCAACCGTCTCCCTTGAGCGCTGAAATCATGAATGTCTGTTCAAAACCAACTTTCTCATTGGCTTTGGCCGCCAAAGCCAGCAATTGATCGCGCGGCACAGTATCAATCTTGTTGAGCAGCAGGATTTTGCGTTGTTTTTCGCTTTCCAGTGACTTCAGGATATTTTCCGCATCGCCCCTGATGCCACGTTCTGAATCAATCAAAAGTACAATTATATCTGCATCGTGCGCTCCGCCCCAGGCGGCATTGACCATGGCCTCATCGAGCCTGCGACGCGGTCGAAATATGCCCGGTGTATCGATAAAAACAATCTGGGTACGGTCTTCGATAATAATACCACGAACGATCGAACGGGTGGTCTGCAATGACTGACGATGGAAATTTTGGTGCCGACAAGATGATTGACCAAAGTGGATTTACCGGCATTGGGCGCGCCAATGAGCGCGACAAACCCCGCTTTTGTTTGTCCATCGCCGCCTATGCGGCCGGATGGTATTGCCTTGTCACCCGTCACTCTTGCGTTTCCTCACGTTGCCAAACGCCTTCGCGTTCCAGAATTTTTCGGGCTGCGCTTTGTTCAGCCGAACGCTTTGAGCGGCCCTTGCCCTCGCTCCCTTTCATGTCATCAAAGACCACATTGACCGTGAATAACGGGTCGTGGTCCGGGCCGGTCTGTTCGACCAGCCTGTAGTGCGGCGTGCCATGTTTTTTGGCATGGGCCCATTCCTGCAGAGCGGTTTTTGAATCGTGCCGCGCCGCATCGGCAAGGAACAGCCTGTCCTGCCAAAGTTTTCTTATTGTGGTGCCTGCAGCATCCAGCCCACCATCAAGATAAACCGCCGCTATCAGTGCTTCCATGACGTCGCCACGCACGCCCTGCATGCGTTTGCTTTTCAAGTGCTTAACATCGGTGCCGGTACGGATAAACTCGTGCAAGCCAATCTCGTCGGCAATCAGCGCACAGGTCTTGCCACTGACCAGGGCATTTAATCGCAGGGAAAGCTCTCCCTCTTCAGCTTCCGGAAAGGTTTCAAACAGCAGTTCGGATATGACCAGCCCCAAAACCCGGTCGCCAAGGAATTCGAGGCGTTCATACTGGTAGTTATCCCGGGACTTTCTCAATGCACTGGCGTGGGTCAGAGCCTTGATCATATATTCAGGCGAACTGAACGTGTATCCCAGCCGCTGTTCAAGTTCTGACCGTTCGGCCTTGCCAATGCCCTTATTCACCAGGTTGCATCCTATAGACCGGTGAACAGTCTTCCCAGGCGCATGGATGTCGGCCAGCGCCAGAACTGCCATGCGCTGGCACCATCAGACACCGAAAAGAATATTACCTTGGCTTTGCCAACAAAAAATTCAAGCGGCACAAAACCAACATCAAACCGGCTGTCGAGGGAGTTGTCGCGATTGTCTCCCATCATGAAATAGTTTCCCGAAGGAACTTCAAACACACGTGTATTATCGGCGATGCTATTTGGCTCCAAATCCAGAGTTTGAAAGGTAATGCCATTGGGCAGGGTCTCGGTATATATCGGAAATTTGGAACCGGCCTGATATCCCTTTTCCTGAACATATTCGCCTGTCAGTTCACGCTTGACCGGCTGGCCATTTATATAGAGAATTCCGGTTTTCATCTGAATACGGTCGCCCGGCAGGCCAATAACCCGCTTGACATAGTCAACATCGGGCTGGTTAGGCTTTCTGAATACGGCAATATCGCCGCGCACCGGTTCGGCGGTCCAAATACGACCGCTAAACAAATCCGGGCTGAAGGGAATTGAATATTTGGAATAGCCGTAGCTCATCTTGGAGACAAACAGATAATCGCCTATCAACAGGGTTGGCTTCATCGAGCCGGAAGGGATGCTGAATGGTTGAAACAACAGTGTTCGAGCAACAAGCGCCAGAATCAGCGCCTGAGATACGACCTTGAAAAACTCCCATACCGCGCTTTCGGGTTTGTTTTGCGCTTCTGCGTCAGCCAATTTTTTGCCTCTTTGGTGATGATAACAATCGACCGCCAGCGCGGTGATCTGATCTGTTTCTGCTCTTATCTCTTTAATCGTGATTATGCAATAATTGAGTGCATAGCCAACCTTTGCTCAGTCGAGAAATTTCTTGTGGCCCGATACTGTGGTCATTTTTTGATCGGCAATGCCTCGATAATGACAAATGCCTGGGCAAGCGGGTAATCATCAGTGATCGTCACATGAACAATCGCATCGTGGTTGTCCGGTATCATACTCGCCAGTCGCTGCGCGGCACCATTGGTCAGCTTCATTACAGGTTTTCCAGAAGGTAGATTGACAACCCCAATGTCACGCCAATAGACGCCCCGGCTGATACCGGTACCGAGTGCCTTGCAGCAGGCTTCCTTGGCGGCAAACCGTTTAGCATAGGAAGCAGCGCGCTCCTTGCGGCCATCAGATTTCTTGCGCTCCAGCTCTGTAAATATCCGATCAACAAAACGATTGCCAAAACGAGCAAGGGTTTTTTCAATCCGTCTAATATCGATGAGATCGCTGCCAAGACCGATGATCATGCGCGGCGTGCCATATCGTCTTTTGCGGGAAGCCCGGCTGTGCGGGCTCGTATTTTATTGGCCTTTGCCAATAATTTTCTTTGCCTGACGCTGTGAAAATACACGGCCATACGGCGAGTGATTATATAAAATACCAGCCCCACCAGGATGCCAAGGGGAATGCCACCAACCGCCATCGGTTTTAGCAGCGGATGCCAGATATCAGCAAAAGCAACTGCAAATTCGTTGAAATCCCAGTGCCACAGGGAGGTGCCTATATGACTCATTATATTGCCCAGGTCACTGAATGGCACTGCACCCGTGGCCTCCTGGCCGAGCAACAGTCGGCCAAACGCATAGGTCGATGCCCAGATAACCGGAAATGTCAGCGGATTTCCAATAAAAGTACCAAGGGCTGCGGCAATCATATTGCCGGCCAGCAGATAGGCTACCAAAAAGGCCAGGGCGAAATGAAAGCCCAAAAATGGGGTGAACGAAGCAAAGACCCCGGCTGCCACACCGGCGGCGACCGCATGGGGGGTTCCGGTTAGCCGGAATATCCGTTTTGACACATATTGGCTTGAGCGAACCCAGCTGCGGCGTGGCCAAATCCATACGCGCAGTTTTTCAACAATTCCGGCAGGGGTTCTTCTACGAAACAACATCAACGACAATTCCAAAACCGGCCCAATCGGGATCAGGCCGACACTCTTACCAATCGAGCCTAGTGCTAATACCTTAATATGTAGTGATTGTTACCTCACTGTGGCAATAATTTTTCAACAATTAATACTATGTGATAACAACATCCAGCTGAACTGCCTCACAGGGATCTGCTGCCGGGTTTCACCGCCGGTATAGCGGCAAGTTCTGCCGGAATATCTTCCGGCTTATAGGCAGGTACTTCATAGTCAGCCAGTGCTATGAGCTTGGTTCCAACATTGGCCTTTCCAGCTGAACGGTCGACCAGGCAGGCGGCGGCCAGAACGTTTGCGCCAATTTCCTCCAGCGACATTATTGTTTCACGGATTGAAAGCCCGGTGGTGACGATATCTTCAATGATAACCACCCTCGTTTCCGGCGCCATCTCAAATCGGCGGAGGCGGAATTTTCCTTCCTCGCGTTCAACCCAGACATTGGGAATGCCCAGATGCCTTGAGACCTCATAGGCCGGAATTATTCCGCCGATGGCCGGTCCGACTACCAGATCAATTTTGTCAAGGCCGGCATCCTTGATTTTTCCAGCGAGCGCCCGGCACAATTTTTCTGTTTGATCAGCGTGCATAAACACGCGGGCTTTTTGGATAAATGTCGGGCTGTGCAGGCCGGACGTCAATATAAAGTGGCCATCGAGAATGGCGCCGCAATCTCTGAAAACCTGTATTACCTCGTCCCGTGTCATTCCAATTCCCAAGTCAAGATTATTCGATTGACCGCTCCACACGGCTGACAATTCTCAACCGGCGAATCTCGCGAATAAGCCGGTTGAGATGTTTCAGGTTCCAGACTTCAAGATCGATCTGCATTTTAGTAAAATCGGCCGCCGTCGAAATCATCTGGAGTGAATGGATATTACCGTCATTAGTGGCAATCAGTTCGGCAATTCTGGCCAGTGTGCCCGGTTCATTGATTGCAGATACCAGCAACCGGGCAGGAAAGCGCTCGTTGTTGTTTTCATCAATATCCCATCGCACATCCAGCCAGTTGTCATTGCTTTCTTCGAATTTCTGCAATGCCCGGGACTGGATCGGATAGATTGTGATGCCCTTGCCAGGAGTGATGATGCCGACAATCCGATCACCGGGAACCGCACCACTTTCTGGAGCAAACCGCACCGGAAGGTCGCCGGACTGACCTTTGATAGGAATTGGCATGGCGGCTTTTCTGGCGGCCGATTTTTTTAATCCCGGGATCTTGAAAATAATCCCGGCAGCGCCTTTCATGCCAAACCAGCCCTCTTTAACCGGCACCTCATCAATGCGGGTAATGCGCTCTTCCTTGTAGTCAGGGAATACCGATTTCAATACATCGGATGTGGTAACCTCCCCCCGTCCGACTGCAGCAAGCGCCTCGTCAACCGAATTGCGAGCAAGGCGTCGCAGCCCGCTCTCGAGCAGTGTTTCGGAAAATTCTTTGCCCGAGCGCTTGAAGGCCCGCTCCAGAATTGTTTTGCCGAGGCCGCAATATTGATCCTGCACGGCTTTTTTGGTGGCGCGGCGGATGGCAGCTCTGGCCTTGCCGGTAACAGCAACCGATTCCCAGGCGGCGGGTGGTGTTTGACCTTCCGCAACAATGATTTCGACCTCGTCGCCATTATGCAGTTCGGTCACTACCGGCATAATGCGTCCATTAACCTTGCAGCCAACGCATCTGTCGCCGATTTTGGTATGAACCGCATAGGCAAAATCGATGGGTGTCGCACCGCGCGGCAGGGCAATCAACCGGCCCTTGGGAGTAAAACAAAACACCTGATCAAGAAACAGTTCAAGCTTGGTGTGCTCAAGAAATTCGTCGGGGTTTTCACTTTCTGCCAGAAGGGCGATTGTCTGTTGCAGCCAGACATAGGCACCACCATCACTGCCGAACTTCAGCGCCGGATCAGCTTCACCATTGGCCGCTTCCTTGTAAAGCGCATGGGCGGCGATGCCGTGTTCAGCGATGGCATTCATTTCATGGGTGCGTATCTGCAGCTCAACCCGTTGGTTGGACGGGCCGACGATTGTTGTGTGGATCGAGCGGTAGTCATTTTGTTTCGGGGTCGAAATATAATCCTTAAACCGGCCTGGAACGGTTGACCAGGAGGTATGCACAATACCAAGGGCGCGGTAACACTCATCGGTTGTTCCAACGTTAATTCGGAAGCCGAAAATATCAGACAGCTGCTCGAAACTAAGTGCCCTCCGTTCCATTTTACGAAATACCGAATAGGGTCGCTTTTCCCGGCTGGATACGATTGCATCGATGTGGTGATCTGTAAGTTTTGATTTCAGCTCGAGACGAATGGCGACGATCAGATCATTGTTCTTGTTGTGAAGTTCTTCAAGATGGGCGGAAATTGTCTTAAACCCCGACGGATTAAGATGCATGAAGGCAAGATGTTCCAACTCATCCCGAATATCCTGCATGCCGATACGACCGGCAAGCGGCGCGTAGATATCCATTGTTTCCTGCGAAATGCGCCCGCGCTTGTTTTCCGGCACAAAATTCAGCGTCCGCATATTGTGCAGCCGGTCGGCCAGCTTGACCAGTAAAACCCGCACGTCATCAACCACTGCCAGCAACAGTCGGCGCAGATTTTCTCCCTGCCTGGCTTCCTTGGTAACCAGATCGATTTTTTTCAGTTTGGTCAGGCCCTCAACAAGGGTGCCAATGTCTTCGCCAAAAAGATCATCAATTTCGGTACGGGTGGCATCCGTGTCTTCAATGGTATCATGCAGCAGTGCAACGACAATGGTCGATTCATCCAGCTTCATATCGGTCAGGATGGCGGCAACTTCCAGCGGATGAGAAAAATATGGATCGCCATTGGCGCGGGTCTGACTGCCGTGCTTCTGCATGGCATAGACATAGGCTTTGTTGAGAAGGTTCTCATCGGCGTCGGGCTTGTAACCTGTCACCTTCTCAACCAGCTCGTATTGACGCATCATGTCATATTGCCTGCTACCGGATAGCCGTTCAGATTGTCCGGTCATCAAGGAAAAACGGCGCAACTCGCGGGAGCTGCGCCGTTAAACTAGGTAATATTTGGTGACGACACAACATGTGTTTAATTTCACCTGGTTAAATTCCCGCCTGCTTATACCAAAGGAAATTAATAGTCGTCGCTTTTTTCCGGTGGCACCAGACCTTCAATGCCGGCCAGAAGCTCTTCCTCTGAAAGACTGTCAAATGTGGGTTCGCTGGGGGCAATATCCGTTGTTGAAAAATCGGCAAGAACGCCTTCGATGGTTATTTTTTCCTCAGCAACAATTTCCTGCTCCGGCTCATCCACTTCAACATGTTTTTGCAGCGAGTGAATGAGATCTTCCTTCAAATCCCCCGGAGATAACGCCTCATCAGCGATCTCGCGCAGGGCAACCACCGGATTCTTGTCATTGTCACGTTCGACAATAATGGGTGAACCTGACGAAATCTGCCGCGCCCTGTGGCTCGACAAGAGTACAAGTTCAAAACGATTATCAACTTTGTCGATGCAGTCTTCGACGGTAACGCGTGCCATCGCGCAGCTCCTGGTTCAATTTCAATGGAATTCCGTCTTATCTATAGTGCTTTTAAAAATAATTCAAGCAAATTGAACAGGTGCACCCCCTCTGGTTTGCAGGATTGTCAATGGTAAAATTGACGCAACCGTCTTGCGCTTCGCCACATATTGATTATGTAGCGGATAACACGAACGGAAACCAACCTTTTTTCAGGTATTGTATTCCTGCTTTTGTTGCCAGACAGGTATTTTCGTTGTAGAAGGTAACGATTGATACTAGTCAATCCCTAACTGCAGCCCTAATTGCATTCAACAGCCCCAAAGCAGTCACCAATACGCCAGGTTGCGGTAGTATGTTCAATTAATTACACTGTGCAATTGCACAAGACCAAAAGAAAGATACTTGATATGTTTGACGCGCGAGAAAAAATTGCTTTGTTTATTGACGGTGCTAATTTGTACGCTACTTCCAAAGCCCTGGGATTTGATATTGATTACAAGCAATTGCTGGTTTGCTTTCACAAAAAAGGATACCTTCTTCGGGCTTATTACTATACTGCACTTCTTGAAGACCAGGAGTATTCTTCAATTCGCCCGTTAATCGACTGGCTTGATTACAATGGGTACCGTGTTGTGACAAAACCGGCCAAGGAATATACTGATTCCTCAGGCCGCCGCAAGGTCAAGGGTAATATGGATATTGAACTGGCAATTGATGCCATGGAATTGTCTGATACCGTTGATCATATGGTTCTGTTTTCGGGCGATGGTGATTTTCGCAAGCTGGTGGAAGCGCTGCAACGGCGAGGGCGTAAGGTCAGTGTCATTTCAACCGTCAGCAGCCAGCCACCGATGATCTCTGATGATTTGCGCCGACAAGCTGATTATTTTATCGATCTCATGGCTCTGAAACAAGAAATTGGCCGCGACCCGTCCGAACGCCCGCAACGCCCGGTTGCCGATAATTTTGATGATGATGAAGATGGTGAAGATTATTGATCTGGCCTGAATTTGCGTGACGCAATTGAGCATTACAACAATGCCTTCCCTGTTCGAGCCTGAACGTGATTGCGGCCTTTGCCCGCGACTGGAGCAATTCAGGACTAAATATCGAAAAAGCCATCCGCATTGGCACAATGCGCCGGTGTCAACATGGTACCCAGACAACGACCCTGAAGGCGGTGCCCATAAGGTCAAACTGCTGATTATCGGCCTTGCCCCGGGATTGCGTGGCGCCAATGCGACCGGACGTCCATTTACCGGTGATTACGCCGGCGACCTGCTCTATGCAACCTTGTGTAAATTTGACTTTGCCGGTGGCCAGTATGGTGCAGACCCGAATGATACACTGGCATTGAAAGATGTGGCAATCACCAATTCGGTACGATGTGTGCCGCCCGAAAACAAACCGGTTGCCGCCGAAATCAACGCCTGTCGAGCGTTCCTTTCTGAAACCATTGCGCGGCTGCCCAATCTTGCGGCAATTCTGACACTTGGCAAAATTGCCCACGATTCAACAGCCCGCACTCTTGGAGTTCGGGTTGCAAGTGTTCCTTTTGGCCATAACAGGCGACACGATATGGCTGAATATCCGGTTTTTTCAAGCTATCACTGTTCGCGCTACAATACCAATACCGGTCGGTTGAGTGAAAAAATGTTTGAGGAAGTGTTCCAAAACATTCGCACTCACCTGGATCAATTTTCCAAATAAAGCACCACCAGTTTCTGCGATTCCATTTGCCCCGCATTCACATATCAGCATTTATGTGATTAATAGAATATAGAACCGTCAGACCGGGGACGAGCCCCGGTTGCTGTCTGATGCAATTCGGGCAGACTATACGTGTTGAGCAGGGAAAAGGGTTGATCATTGGCCAGTATCAGTCTTGTCAAGGACGGACCACAGGCGCATATGGCCTCGACCAGTTGGTCAGCACGGCTGGGTCGCGCCGGTTATCATCAGCTTGAATATTTCTTTGCCCAGCTGGATTTTTATTATTTCTGGGAAAAGCGTTGGTTTTTTATAGCCGTTGCGGTTGGTTTTTTCATGCTGAATATCCCAACCCCTGAAGGGCTGACCCGCGAAGGCATGATTATCCTCACCATGTCGGTGATGGCAACCATCCTGTTCATCACCGAACCGGTTCCGCTTTGCTGGGGCTTGAATCGACAACTGTTGCCAAAAGCCTGATGACTGATTCAGTTTTGTTCATCATGGGTTCGCTGATGCTGGCAGTTGCGCTTATTCACCAAAAACTTGACCAGCGTATTGCCTGGCTTATTGTCCGCATGACCGGGACCAAAACATCGCGCATCTGTTTTGGTATCTCGGCAGTTTCCGGCATTCTTGCTTCATTTGTTGGCGAGCACACCGTAGCGGCAATGATGCTACCGGTTGGCATTACCCTCATTACCCTGACCTCGAAGGATCGCAAGCAGGTGCGCAATCTGGCAGCCGTCATTCTGTTTTCGATCTCCTATGGCGCCTCTGTTGCAAGCATCGGCACTCCGTCGGGTGGTGCACGCAATGCTATCATGATCGGCTACTGGAAAGAGTTTTTCTATGATCCGACCAATCCCGAAACCTATAAATTCCTGATCGACTATGTGACATGGATGGCCTTTGCCTATCCGATTTTTCTGATCCAGTTGCCAGTAGTGACATGGATTCTGCTGTCAACGTTCAAGCCGGAATACAGTGATCTTTCCCGCCCGGTCGCCAAACTGCGGACCCAGGTTGAAATACTTGGGCCGATGAATATTTCAAACTATGTGGCAATATTGCTGTTTATCATGATCCTGCTTGGCTGGATATTCCTGTCCAGCGAACTTGGCATGGGTATTATTGCAATCCTTGGCGCTGCGGCATTCCTGATATCCGGGCAGGTGCGCTGGGAAGAAATCAATTCCGGCGTCAACTGGGGCGTTATCCTGCTTTATGCAGCAGCCATTTCACTCGGGGTGCAAATGAAAGATACCGGTGCCGCCCAGTGGGTAGCCGAAAACTTTATCGGCGTTCTGGCAACCATCGGCGTTGATTCGGGCGTTGGCCTTTGGGCAGCCGTTTCGGTGCTGACCACATTTGTCACCAATACAATGTCGAACGGTGCGGCGGTTGCGGTGCTCGGGCCGATAACTCTCAACATGGCAACGGTTGCCAATGAAAGCCCGATTGTCATCGGTTTTATCACTTCCATCTCATCGGCATTTGCCTATCTGACGGTTGTCGGCACCCCGGCCTGCACGATTGTTTATGCATCGGGTTATCTGACACCGGCGGATTTTTTGAAGGCAGGATGGCGCATGGTTATCATGTCAACCGTATTGATGATGTTCATAGCCTATTTTTACTGGCCTTATCTTGGTGTGTAGGGAGTGGTTTAAATGAGAAAGCCGGCACTAAATATCAAGACAAAATTTCAGATGGAGCTGGAACAACAGCTTGCGCAACGGCAAAGCCGATTTCGTATTCTTGTGTGCATCAATGGTGAAGATTCCTCTTATGAAGGGCTGAAGCTTGCGGCCAGGATCGGCGAAAAAGAAGATAGCGATATCGTGCTTCTTTATGTGCGGCGCATTGATCAGGGCCTCAATACCGGCGGATTGCAAGTACGGGTGGCACGACGCAACCTGCTTGACTGGGGGTTGGAACTGCCGGGCATCAAATACCTTAAACGTGGCTTCGACATGCTGATGGAGCAGAAATTCCTCGGCGATGAATGGGACGAGCATATTGGCCACACCGATGTTTTTGGCGATCCGCTGGGGGACAACAAGGTCGAATATTGTGGCAAGAACGGCAGACGGATTATTCTCAAACTGAAAACAGCGTCAGATGTACCGGCGGGCATTCTGCACCAGTATGAGCTTGGCCCCTACAATATTGTGATGATGGGGCCGCATATTCAGTGGACGATGAACTGGCGGGCGATTTTTATGCCCAACACGGTTCAAAAAATTGCCAGCCTCGCGCCTGCTTCTGTAATGACCGTTCGCGGTCCCTGTGAGGGCAAAGGATTTCTTTTGTCGACCGATGGCAGCGATCATTCGTTGCTGGCCAAGCGGCAGGGTGCGGTGGTGGCAAGGGCGCTCGGCGAGCCTGTGCGGATATTGGCAACTGCTGATGAGAACCGAGGCCTTGATGAACTGGAGAAGAAGATCCATACATTCTGCAAAGGCCTGAAAAGCGATGGTTTTCAGGTTGATGACTGCAATATGGTTCTGGGTGATGCCACACGCTCTACCCTTGAAGCGGGGAATTCGTGTTCAGCTATTGTCGTCTCAGACCGGCAGACCAGCCGGTTACGCCGCTTTTTCACTGGCAGCATAGCATTCGACATCATGCGATTGTCGACAACATCGGTGTTGAATATTCGTTAAAAAA
>QIIJ01000349.1 GCA_003232595.1 Aurantimonadaceae bacterium
ATCGCTGACACACTTCAATCCGGTGTCGACACCTATAAGGCGGGTCGATTTTAAATGCCAAACACGGGTCAGTTTTAAATGCTCATTGACAGATTTTGCCATAACCGCCCATGGCGGTGAGCCGATAAACACGGAAAGAACACGGAAAAAGAAATGATCTCGCAATGACAACAACAAAAAATACAAAGGCACTGATCTATTGCCGGGTCTCTTCAAAAAGCCAGGAATTGGAAGGCCATGGCCTTCAATCCCAGGAAACCAGATGCCGTGAACATGCGCGGTTGAAAGGCTATGAGGTCGAGGCGGTCTTCCCGGATACTATTACTGGCGGCGGCGATTTTATGAAGCGTCCGGGCATGGTGGCTTTGCTGTCTTATCTCGATGCTCAACCCGACGAAAACTACATCATAATTTTTGACGATTTGAAGCGTTTTGCCCGTGATACCCGCTTCCATCTTGATCTGCGCGATGCCTTCCGCAAACGCGACGCGGCCATCGAGTGTCTGAACTTCAAGTTTGATGATACGCCGGAAGGTGAGTTCATCGAAACCATCATGGCTGCGCAAGGAGCATTGGAGCGCAAACAAAACGGGCGTCAAGTAGCGCAAAAAATGCGCGCCCGTATGCAAAACGGTTTTTGGATACACCAGGCACCGGCAGGCTATAAATATGTCGAAGAAAAAGGACGCGGCAAACTGCTGGTTCGCGATGAACCGTTGGCATCTATTGTCACCGAAGGTTTTGAGGGATACGCATCGGGCCGTTTTGAAACCCAGGCCGAAGTCAGGCGCTTCTTTGCAAGCCATCCGGACTTTCCACGCAACAAGGCCGATAAGGTCACTCAGCAGCGTGTCACCGACATTCTGATCAACCCGCTTTTTACAGGATTCATTTGTTCAAAAACCTATGGCATCGACTGGCTCGACGGCCATCATGACGCTCTGATCTCATTGGAAACCTTCGATCAAGTTCAGGCCCGCCGCAAAGGTATCGCCAAAGCCCCTATGCGCAAGAACATCGGTAATGACTTTGCCTTGCGCGGCTTCGTCACCTGCGGCGATTGTGGCGTGCCTTTGCGTAGTTCATGGTCGAAAGGCCGCTCACAACGTTACGCTTATTATCTCTGCCAGACCAAAACCTGCGACAGCTACGGCAAATCCATCGCGCGGGACAAGTTAGAAGGCGAAGTTGGCGATATCATTAAAACAATGCAACCGAACCAAACCATGTTCAATCTGGTCAAGGCCGCGATGAAAAGCGCATGGGACCAACGCCTCGCTCAATTTGAGAGTGCTGCAACTTCAGCAAAACGTCAGATCAGACAAATCGAGAAACAAACAGAATCGCTTTTGGGTCGTATCGTCGAGACCACTAATGAGAGTGTTATTGCGGCCTATGAGGGCAAGATCGCCGATCTTGAACACAACAGGCTCAGATTGCAGGAACAGGCGGCAAATTACGCCACTCCCATCGGCACATTCGAGGAAAAACTAGAACCGGCTCTTCAATTCCTCGCAAACCCTTGGAAACTATGGGAAACTGGCCAAATAGCACTACAAAGAGCTGTGCTCAGACTGGCCTTCAAAGAGCGTCTTGCATATCACCAAATCAAGGGTGCTAGAACCCCACAATTAGCCTTACCATTCAAGGCCTTAAGGGGTGGTTCAACTAAAAGAGTCCAATTTGGTGCCCCCTGCCGGACTTGAACCGGCACGGTCTTTCGACCCACAGATTTTAAGTCTGCTGCGTATACCAATTTCGCCAAGGGGGCTTTGGGCTCATTGTGGAGCCGCAGATTGTTGGTTTTTACACAATATCGCCCTCCATAGTCGAAATTCCTTTCTGAAAAAAGTATTTCATTGGATTATCTGAAAATAATCTGATCCTTTGCCTTCACTTAAAACCTTCAGCAAAATCTTGCGCTTGATGGTGGGGCAAGCTATGGCGATGGAATGACCGAAAAACCTGATATACTTCGCATTGCAATAGCCCAGTTGAATCCGACAGTTGGTGATGTTGCCGGTAATCTGGAACTTGCCAGAACGGCACGTGCGGATGCCGCCCGCCATGGGGCAGATCTCGTTGTGTTTTCCGAATTGTTTATTTCGGGCTACCCGCCGGAGGACCTGGTGCAGAAACCGGCCTTTGTCGCTGCCTGCATGGATGCCGTTAATACGTTGGCGGAGGATACTTCAGATGGCGGGCCTGGCGTAATCATGGGTGTTCCCTGGCGCGAAAACGAGGACAGGTCGAGCGGTCTTTATAATGCAATTGCTGTGCTGGACGGTGGTCGCATCACTGCTACTCGCTACAAGGTGGATTTGCCCAATTATGGAGTGTTTGACGAAAAGCGGGTGTTTGATGCAGGTCCGCTTTCCGGTCCGGTGGACTTTCGCGGAGTGCTGTTGGGTATTCCGATTTGCGAGGATATCTGGGGCGAATTGGGTGTTTGTGAAACACTGGCCGAAACGGGCGCTGAAATTCTGATCGTTCCCAACGGTTCGCCGTATTATCGCGACAAGATGGATGTGCGTCAGGCCGTGGTGATGAAACAGGTGGTCGAAGCCGGCTTGCCACTGCTGTACAATAATCAGGCAGGCGGGCAGGACGAACTGGTATTTGATGGCGCGTCTTTTGTGATCAACACAGATCATCAACTGGCAGTTCAGATGTCGCAATTTGAGGAAGCAGTTACTGTTACCACCTGGCGGCGTGGCGACCAGGGCTGGTACTGTAAAGAAGGCGTTATGAGCCAGATACCTGATGGCGATGAGGCTGACTGGCAGGCGTGTGTTCTGGGTCTTCGGGACTATGTCAACAAGAATGGTTTTAAGAACATCGTGCTTGGCCTTTCCGGTGGTATTGATTCCGCCATTTGCGCCGCCATGTGTGTTGATGCCCTGGGTGAAGAGCGGGTTCGTTGTGTGATGATGCCTTATCATTATACCTCGCGCGAAAGCATCAAGGATGCGGAAGACTGCGCCAGGGCGCTTGGGGTGCGTTATGAGGTGGTGCCGATTTTTGAGCCAGTGGAGGGTTTTCAGTCGACATTGTCGACCCTGTTTGAGGGTACAGGCTCAGGTGTAACCGAGGAAAATCTGCAGAGCCGGGCGCGTGGCGTCATCTTGATGGCAATCTCCAATAAATTCGGCTCGATGGTGGTGACAACCGGCAATAAATCCGAAATGTCGGTCGGCTATGCAACGATTTATGGCGACATGAATGGTGGCTTCAACCCGATTAAAGACCTATACAAAATGCAGGTTTACGGGCTTTCCGCCTGGCGCAACAAATGCGTGCCTCCGGGGTGCCTTGGGCCTTCAGGTGAGGTTATTCCACAAAACATTATTGATAAGGCACCAACTGCAGAATTGCGCGAGGGGCAGCTTGATCAGGATTCATTGCCACCATACCCGGTGCTTGATGATATTCTTGAAAGCCTGGTGGAAAACGAGATGTCGATCGATGATATTGTTGCCCGCGGCCATGAAAAAGCGGTTGTTGAGCGTATCGAGCATTTACTCTATGTTGCTGAATACAAAAGACGCCAGGCTCCACCGGGCGTAAAGATTACAAAAAAGTCCTTTGGCCGCGAAAGGCGCTATCCGATTACCAACCGGTTTCGGGACCGGGATTGATCGTATCATTCAAGTGAATACAGCAAATCCTGCAAACCTGGCTTTCGCCTGGGAATGAATCGCGCTATAATTTTTATGTGATTGGCAGTTCCGTCCGATCAAGGTTTCTCCCATGTCCTATTTCAAATTCCTGACGCAGAATTTGCGCTGGCTTGCCGGCGGGTTTCTGCTGAGTTTTTTTTCGAGCTTCGGGCAGACCTATTTTGTCGCTCTTTCAACGGGTCCAATTCGCGCCGCTTTTGATCTTACTTCCGGTGAATATGGCACTTTGTACATGGTGGCCACGCTGGTCAGCGCGCTGGCCCTGCCGTTTTTGGGGCAGATTGTGGACCGTTATTCTGTATCCGCCGTTTCCAGTTTCACAATATTGATGCTGGCGCTTGCCTGTTTTGTTGTCGCCTATGCGCAATCCATATGGCTGTTGATAGCGGCGATGTTCGGATTGCGGTTATTTGGCCAGGGTATGATGAGCCATGTGGCGCTGACGGCTATGGGAAAATGGTACGAGGAAAACCGGGGTAAAGCCGTATCAATTGCTTCACTTGGGTTTAGTGCAGGACAGGCACTGCTGCCGCTGGCTTTTGTGGGTTTGGTGAGTTTTCTTGATTGGCGACTGGGCTGGGTAGTTGCTGGTGTTGTGCTTGTTGTTGTTGCGTTGCCGGCAATAGCAGCGTTGATGCGGGTCGAACGCATACCTCGCGGGACGGCATCTGAACCAACCGTTGAAAAGGGACGCCAATGGCAGCGTTCAGAAGTTCTGCGTGACCCGTTGTTTTGGCTCACTGCAACGGGCATCCTGGCGCCTCCTTTCATCGGCACTGCAATCTTCTTCCATCAGGACCATCTGTTGGTGCAACGTGGCTGGACGCTCGAACTTTTTGCCTTTGGTATGGTGATAATGACAGTAGTATCTGTCATATCGGGACTATTGGCCGGTGCAGCAGTCGATCGCGCCAGCGCTATCAGCATGTTGCCGTTATTTCTGTTGCCACTCGGAGCCGGTTGTTTGTCGCTGGCTTTGGTGAGCGGCCCCATCGCGCTATTGATTTTCATGGCACTGCTCGGGATCAGCATGGGTATTTCGCTGGCAATATTCGGATCTCTTTGGCCGGAGGCCTATGGTACGCGCCATTTGGGTAGCATTCGTTCGTTCATCATGGCCCTGATGGTGCTGTTTTCAGCCCTGGGGCCGGGTGTCATGGGCTGGTTGATCGATGCCGGAGTGCCATTGACCACCCAGTTTTTTATGATGGGTGCTTATTGCCTCGCAGCCGCCGCTCTTTTAGCGGTCAGTTCGGTTAAATTCAAAAGAAGACTGGCTGTTGAATTGTTTTGATGGTTGCATTTAACCGGGGCAGGGAGTACTTGCGGCCCATGATCAAATTTAGCCAACCCGTTGTCCGCTTTGCGCCTTCTCCAACGGGCAATCTGCATATCGGTAATGCCCGTCCGGCCTTGTTTAACTGGCTCTATGCAAAACAGTGTCAGGGCATATTTATTCTGCGATATGATGATACGGATGTGATCCGGTCAACCCGTGAATTTGCTGATGGCATTGCCCGTGATCTGGCATGGCTGGGCATTATACCTGACAGGATGGAACGACAATCTGACAGGCTGGATACTTATCATGCAGCGGCTGAAAGGCTTAAACAAAAGGGCCTGCTTTATCCCTGTTATGAAACAGCCGACGAAATTGATCGAAAGCGCAAACGGCTGATGGCGCGCGGCCTGCCACCGATCTATGATCGCTCAGCACTGCGCCTGAGTGATGAGGATCGCGGAAGGTTTGAGCAACAGGGCAGAACGCCCCACTGGCGGTTCTTATTGCCAAATTTTACCGACAACCCGTTCGATACATCACGCACCGAAATTGCCTGGGATGACCTTGTCCGTGGCCATCAGATTGTTGACCTTTCATCTCTTTCCGACCCGGTTTTTATCCGCGAAGACGGTTCTTACCTCTACACGCTGCCATCGGTTGTTGACGATATTGATATGAGCGTCAGCCATGTCATTCGCGGTGATGATCATGTTACCAATACGGGCGCGCAAATACCTTTGTTTGAGGCGCTTGGGGCTGCAGCCCCGGTTTTTGGCCACCACAATCTGTTGACCACTGCTGATGGTGAAGGCCTGTCAAAGCGGCTTGGCTCGTTGTCTCTATCAAGCTTGCGCGAAGATGGGTACGATCCGATGGCAGTATCATCGCTGGCAGCCCTTACCGGTTCCTCCAAATCTGTTGAAGCGTGCAAAGACATGACATCGCTTGCCGATTATTTTGATATGTCGGCAATCACCAAATCAGCAGCGCGCTTCAGCATGGCTGAACTGGAAAGCCTGAATGCAAAAATTGTTCACAGTCTTGATTATGATGAAGTCCGGCATCGTCTGGAAGCAGTCGATGCTGATGGGGGGGAAGCATTCTGGCAGGCGGTTCGTGGTAATCTTCAAAAGATTAAAGACGCGCGATTGTGGATGGATGTGACAAGCGGCGATGTTGTGCCGGTTACCGATGGTGCCGACGGAGTATTCTGGTCTGCTGCACGAGAATTGCTGCCGGGCGAACCCTGGGACAAGACAACCTGGAAAATCTGGACATCGGCGATCAGAGATAAGACCGGCAGTAAGGGCAGGGCGCTGTTCATGCCATTGCGGCAGGCCCTGACCGGTGTTGACCGCGGCCCGGAACTTGCTGTTCTTCTACCGCTTATTGGGCGGGAAAAAACGCTTCACCGACTACCCTGACCTTGCGTTTGGCGCGGGTTTTCGCGTCTGCCGGTTTGCCGGGCGCAACAACTGACGGTACAAAGCCGCCCTTTAAGTTCGCCAGGGTTTCCGGGTCTTCACTGCGATCAATGCGAAAAATCGGGGTGCCAATTACAGGTTCCCGCGAAAGGATGCCGTTATTATCAAGGCTGGTTCCGCCGTCACCTGCAATCGATGCAATTCGGCCCTTTGTGAAATTACAGCCGCATCCTTTGGTCACAATCTGCCGGTACTTGAATGCGTTTTCGGAGTTCGTATAGGGTTCCTGTGTGCGGTAGGAAATCATATTTTCTGAAGATTCGCCACGGGCCATATGGTAGTATAATTCTGTTGTTGTTCCGGGACATTTTGCCTGGCACGCTTGAACATCTCGATCAAAATTATCCTTTGTGGTTGAATAGGATATTGGGAAATAATAGCCGTCACAGCCGCGCACACAAAGCGTTCTGAATGTGCTGCTGCGAGAGACGCGGGTATCGGGTTTGGAGACTTCTTTGCGTTTCGGGCGCCGACGACTTTGACGACGCTCATCACCAAAAACCTGTTCGATGATCGATCGGCGCGACCTGCGTTCGATTATCACGCCGCTACGATTGTTTGCAATTACCGGGCGCAGGCGATTACAGTTATTGGCAGCCAATGCACGTCGTACTTTACGGCGCTGGGCTCTGGTCGACCCGCTTTTACCGGAAAGCCGGCTGCGTTTGGCGCGTAGTTGCTTCAGGTTGATTTCCATCTTGCGAAGACTGCCTGTCAATCGCCGACAGGACGCGGCACCTCTTCTGGAACCGGAACAGCCGGCACGGCGTAGCCTGCGGTTGCCCTGTTTCATCTGGTCTTTTTGCCGTCTAATGGCATTATTGTATCGTAGAACCCTGAGTGGGTTGCTAGAGCGGCTGGTTTTGGAAAGTGAAGCCAACTGGCGTTCAAGGCGCATACATGTGCGACTTTGGGCTTCAACCTGATCCGGGATCATAACCCAGGCCAATGCCAGCGTTACGATCACCAGCAATGCGCGCGTGCCCAAACCATCAGGAACCGGCCCATCAGGAACCGGCTTGAATTCCAATCCAAAATTTCTCATGTCGTCCCACTCACTACAAACCGCAACTATTGCACCGTCTTTTACCTTATCTGTCAATTATGCTGGAATATTGATTAAATCAGATTGTCGCAGACCCCGGATGAGGATGATATACCCCACTTAACTGACGTAGGGGTAAATATGATACAGTGGGGTTAATTGTAGATCCCTGAAGCTCTGTTGGAAAGTCAAACTATGGTGAACATCAACATTTTCAGACGGATGCATCTATTTGAGATTTAAGTGTTTTTATAACATCGTCCAGCTTTTTACCATCAACGTCTTGAAGAGAAGCATCACGCAATCGTTGTGCCCAGTCAGCGCCATCCTTGCGATACTCCAGCAGTTCAATACCCGCGAAAACCCTATCAAATTTTGACAGGCCACGCTGATGTGTGCCGCTGTAGCCTTTGATCAGGCGCTGGCATTTGAAGACTTCTATAGCCAAGGGATAGTTATTTTCGACATTGGAAAGCGCCGTGTTGATTAATAAATTGACATGCTTGTGCTCAACACTATGGCGCAACAATTTGCGGCGGTATTTTTTCAGTCCGCTGACCATATAGAGCAATGTGAACCAGAATACTGTGTCTGTGCGGACCCGTCTTCCACGGTTTACCAACCAGTCCAGTTTTTTGAATAATCCTGGTCGATTTTCAATAAACCGGCCAAGGCCGACAGGCAACATGCTGCAGAACTCTGTAGCGCCGGGGTGGAAATACTCTGTAATCAGCAGTGCTTTGCTTGCATTATACCCGGCCTGACTGCGGATTTCCTCAAACCGGGATTTGCGGGTTTTGATATCGGCGACCCGTATGATGTCGTCATAGGCCATAGCATTGGCAATGTACTTTGCGGCCGTTACTGTGAGAACAAAATTGCTGTCGGGATATGCACTCTTTTGGTCTCGCGAAAAAACCTCCTCCAGTCGTGTTAGATATTCTGCACCGTAGGCCAGATCCTGAAAATCCACGACCTTTTGCAATCCGGCCTCGG
>QIIJ01000200.1 GCA_003232595.1 Aurantimonadaceae bacterium
TTGCAGCAACAAAAACATATGTTGTTTGTCCGGTAAATTCTTCGCGCGTTGTTGGTTACTATGCTTTGTGCATGGGGCAAATTCTTGGCAAAGAAGCAACGGGCGCAATGCGCCGTAACATGCCTACCCATATTCCTGTTGTTATATTGGGGCGGCTTGCCGTAGATGATGAATGGCAGGGAAGGGGGCTTGGACAGGCATTGTTGTTTGATGCCGTATCACGCTCACTAAAAGCAAGCGAAGATATATCTGCGCGGCTTGTTGTTGTTCATGCCATATCGAAACAAGCTGAAGAATTTTATAAGAAAAACGGCTTCAAAAAATTACCCGTTGATACACCTACCTATGCGCTCGATCTCACCAAATACCGCGAACTTTGAAACAAAACAGCCTATTCTGTTTCAAATGTTCTGGCCTTTAGCCCCATCACCTGCCAAACGGGTTAATCGGGCCGGAGGCGGCGCCCAGTATCTGGCCAATGAAGGTCAGTTCCCGGCCGCCGGTGGGGGTGGTTCTGGAGATATAGTCAAACACTTTACCGTCCTTCAGGCCATAATTGGCGAGCCTGCTGACCGTTTCATCCTTGTCAAAATAAACCGCAAGCACCTTCTGGTCGATGACCTTTGCCCTGGCAAAAGCAACACTGCGCCGTTTGGTCTGGGAAATGTAATAATAAACTTCGCCGTCCTGCTTGACCGTGGTTGATGGAGAGCCAAGCGCCAGCAAAACCTGTTCGCGGCTGGAACCTTCCGGCACCAGATCAAGCGTATCCTCGTTGACCTGATAGCCAAGTGACAAGACCTGAGACGTGCTGTTGCAGGCTGAAAGTACCGGCAGAATTGCAAGTACCGCGACAAAACCCAGCCGGGCCATTGTACTGGACCTTTGCGGGGCAGAACGGTTGTCCTCGATACAATTTGTATTGTTTGCTGACAGTCTTGAACCCATCACACCCATTCCCTAAAATTGTCGCCACATCTGCTGGGTAAACCAACAATGCGGGATATGCAATATTCCAGAATTCAGTTATCAGACAAACACGATTGTGACAATCTTCACAATGCCTGCGACACATCACGATACGGATAAGCCATGTTCGCCAGATTTTTCTCCAAAACCCCGGAGACAAACCTTCCATACGATATTTATGGCACTCTTGTGTCAAAAGCGCGAAATCCCGCGCTATTTTCATCACTCAAGGTGCCGGACACCATCGACGGACGGTTTGACATGATGATTTTGCACATATTTCTGCTCTCACTGCGACTGAAAGACGAAGATGACGCCTGCCGGGCCCTGTCACAGGAAGTGTTTGACGCATTCCTGCTCGATATGGACCGTGGCCTGCGCGAGGAGGGCGTTGGTGATTTGACCGTGCCAAAACGAATCAAAAAAATGACCCAGGTATTTTATGGGCGGGTTGGCGCCTACGAAGAGCCGGTGGAAAATAACAACAGGGATGAACTCGCGGCAGCAATCGACCGCAACGTTTTTCCAGATGGCGGCAACAAGGAAAGCAGCAGCAGACTGGCCGACTATATGCTGAACCTGCACGCCCACCTGAGCAAACTAACCCGCGATGATCTGCTGCGCGGCAAATTGGCGCTTGAAAATGTCAGTCCCCTTATCTGAACAGCTGTTTGAGGTTATCAGTCATGAAGCAGCACCTGCTTGAACCATTGGAATTCGATGTCCAGCGACTGCCGGAAAAAGGCAGGACAATAAAATTCAGCGCCAGCAGCACTGAAAAACAGAAAATCCGTAAGGAATTTGAGCTGCTCTCACTCGATTTCCTAAACGCTGAACTGAAACTGACCCGCTGGCGGCGTGACGGCATCGCTGTCAAAGGCAGGATTGCAGCCAGCCTGGAACTGCCATGCGTAGTATCGCTTGAACCGGTGCGTCAGGACATTGATGATTATCTGGAAGTGCTATTTGTGAAGGAAGGTTCACCCCTTGCGGGGCTGAATGTTGATGCAAATGGGGAAATTATCCTAGACCCGGAAGGAAAAGAACTGCCCGAAACCTTTTCAGGTGAGACCATCAGACTTGATGAGGTTATTCTTGAGGCTCTGACACTGGCAATAGACCCGTTTCCGAGATTGCCGGGTGTGGAAATTCCCGAGGCGAAAATTTCAAATGATGATGAGGCGGATCAGCCGCCGTCACCATTTGCCGTTTTGGCGCAATTAAAAGAGCGTGAGGATTGATCGCAGCTTCGATTGATCAGCTATGCGCGTTCGGATTTTCTTTAATTGGCTTGCGCTATGCATGGTTGGTAATCCCGTCAATGTGTGATCCACGCACAATACCACAAGCAGGTGCAAACATGGCGCATTGCGCGAAAAAGAAACCCTTGCAGAAATTACATCAATGCTTGTCACGGTGAAATAAATCTCTATTTTTCGGGACTCACTGCGACAATCACCGATGTTCGGCGCAAACTCACACCTGGCAGGAACCATGGCCGCAACGGTAACAATATCAATTGATGTCATGGGAGGAGATACCGGGCCGGAGATGGCAATAGGCGGTGCAGAGATTTCCCTCATTCGCCATCCAAATATTCGCTATGAGCTTTTTGGCGAAAAAGATGTGGTTGAGCCGGTGCTGGAAAAATATCCGCGCGTCAAGGCTGTCAGTAATTTTGAGCACTGCGACGTCAGTATCGCCATGGACGCCAAGCCCAGCCAGGCCCTTCGTCGCGGGCGCAAGGTTTCCAGCATGTGGAAAGCTGTTGAAGCGATCAAGAATGGTTCATCTGATGTGGCAATTTCAGCCGGCAATACCGGTGCGCTGATGGCCATGTCAAAATTCTGCCTGCGCATGATGGCAGGCATAGAGCGCCCGGCAATCGCTGCAATCTGGCCAACCTTGCAGGGTGAAAGCATTGTGCTTGATGTGGGCGCGACGATTGGGGCCGATGCTCAACAACTGATTGATTTTTCACTGATGGGTTCAGCCATGGCACGCGCGCTGTTTGATCTGAACAACCCGACAATCGGACTGCTCAATATCGGCGTGGAAGAAGTCAAGGGTCTTGACGAGATCAAGACTGCCGGAGCGATGCTTCGCGAATTGACACTACCGGGATTTAATTATCACGGGTTTGTTGAAGGTGATGATCTGGGAAAAGGCACGGTTGATGTGGTTGTCACCGAAGGATTCACCGGCAACATTGCATTAAAAAGTGCAGAAGGCACTGCCAAACAGATTGGTGAATATCTCAAAGCCGCGATGAACAGAACTCTGATTGCCCGCATCGGCTACTTGTTTGCCAAACAGGCTTTCGACCGGCTAAGCGACAAGATGGATCCGCGCAAGGTCAATGGCGGGGTATTTCTGGGCATGAATGGCGTGGTGATCAAAAGCCACGGTGGCACGGATGCAGAGGGCTTTGCAGCGGCTATCGATCTTGGTTATGACATGGTGCGCAATGAGCTATTGAAGAAAATATCCCATGACCTTGAAAATTATGAACAAACCCGACCGGTTGCCGAGCAGCCGTCAACCGAGAGCTAGCAGGAATTACCAGCGATGATACGTTCAGTAATTGTGGGTTCGGGTAGTTATCTGCCGAAAAACATTGTCACCAATGACGACCTGGCGAAGACTTTAGATACCTCGGACGAATGGATCATCCAGCGCACCGGCATCAAGCAGCGCCACATTGCCGATGAAGGCGAGACCACCGCAGACCTTGGCGAAAAAGCTGCACGCGCTGCGCTTAAGGATGCCAATGTCGATGTCGCCGATATTGACCTGATCATTCTGGCGACCTCGACACCGGACAACACGTTTCCGGCAACGTCCGTCAATATTCAGCACCGACTTGGCATGAAACATGGTGCGGCCTTTGATATGCAGGCCGTTTGCTCCGGCTTTGTTTTTGCGCTGACAACGGCTGATCAGTATATTCGCTGCGGCCAGGCCCGCCGAATATTGGTGATCGGGGCTGAAACGTTTTCACGCATTCTGGATTGGGACGACCGCACAACTTGTGTTTTGTTCGGCGACGGGGCAGGTGCTGTGGTCATTGAATCGCAGGAAGGGGTGGGCGTTACTGCCGACCGCGGGATTTTGTCCAGCCACCTGCGTTCCGATGGTTCCCACAAGGAAAAGCTCTTTGTGGATGGCGGACCGTCTTCAACCGGCACCGTCGGCCACCTGCGCATGCAGGGCAGGGAGGTTTTCAAGCATGCAGTCGGTATGATTACCGATGTCATCACCGCCGCCTTTGATGCGACCGGTCTGGATGTGGCGGACATTGACTGGTTTGTGCCCCATCAGGCCAATAAACGCATCATCGATGCCACAGCCAGAAAACTGAACATACCATCGCAAAAGGTTGTACTTACGGTGGACATGCATGGCAACACTTCAGCCGCTTCAATTCCGTTGGCTCTGGCGGCAGCTGTTGATGATCGGCGCATCAAAAAAGGGGACATTATTCTGCTGGAGGCGATGGGCGGCGGCTTTACCTGGGGCTCTGTTCTGTTGCGTTGGTAATCGGCTCTCCAACGGAAGAATCACTTTTTTCTGTAAAAATTTACCTATGCTATTGTTTTTTGTCGTTTTTTTTGCAAAAATCTCAAATTCTGTCGAGAACTGATAGTTTGGACACACCATGGCAATAAAAACCCTGACCCGCGCAGACCTTTGTGAAGCAGTATATCAAAAGGTAGGGTTGTCCAGAACCGAGTCATCAGATCTGGTTGAGACTGTTCTTGAGGAAATCTGCAAATCAGTGGTCAAGGGCAATTCAGTCAAACTTTCCTCATTCGGTTCATTCCTTGTGCGCTCGAAAAACGAGCGGATTGGCCGCAATCCCAAGACCGGTGAGGAAGTGCCGATTTCTCCGCGTCGGGTGATGGTATTCAAACCATCCAATGTGCTGAAACAAGCTGTGATCAAGGGCAATTCAAAGAAATAGGCATTTGGCTGTCTGCCAGCGCTTTTATTTGGTATCATTACGCAGAATCAGTTGATTGAGCGGGAGCTGCCAGTGAGCAAGAGCGCGGATGCATTTAGAACCATAAGTGAGGTTGCAGAAGAACTGGACCTTCCGCAGCATGTGCTAAGATTCTGGGAAACCCGGTTCAACCAGATCAAGCCGATGAAGCGTGGTGGCGGGCGGCGGTACTATCGCCCGGACGATGTTACCCTGCTAAAGGGTATTCGGTTTCTGCTCTATTCTGAAGGTTATACAATCAAAGGCGTGCAGCGGATTTTGCGGGAGCAGGGCAACAAATTTGTCATGGCTGCAGCAGATGGTTCCATTGATATGGCAGCACTTGCCAAAGATGTTGCGCAGAATGCGGCGCCAACGGTGGCCGACCTGGGCAAATCGGGTGAGCAACCGGCCAAAACCGGCATTCTGAGTAAATTGGTCGGCGCGCGTTCGGGCGTGACGGATACTGATGGCAGTACCGCGCAGGGAATATCAGCCGGCGGCATTTCAGATAACGAAAAACAATTGCTCAATAAAACGCTGATGGAACTGCTCGAATGCAAAAGACTGCTGGATCAGGCACGGTAGATTAATGACTTGATTCTGTGGTTGATCAACGCATGTGATGGCGCTACATAGATATCTTCAAGTCGGAGCATGGCGCAGTCCGGTAGCGCACTCGCCTGGGGGGCGAGGGGTCGCAGGTTCAAATCCTGCTGTTCCGACCAAATTCAAAGGGTCCGACCCGGTTGCATGTTGCCCGCAGGCAAGTGGTCTGGCGATATTTGCTCAGTTGTGTATTTGGCTCCGAGGCGTCTTTCAAGCGCCATGCAACCCCAGACAATTCCGATCAGCAGATATACATGACGCCAATGGTCAATATCAATCACCCAGGCAATGATGATATGGCCGATAAATGCGGCCCAGGCGACCTGCAGATAGGGTGTCCAGGGGCGGTCTTTAAGCAAAATCCTGATGGGTCCGAAAATAGTCCAGACTGTCATGGCGAGCCAACTGGCAAAGCCAAGCCAGCCATAGGCCATCAGTGATTTTACCCAGATATTATGTGTATCGGCACCGAGTGCCAGGCCAAATTCCAGCGGACCTATGCCAAGCGGGTTTTCAAGTGCCCACTGAAACCCGATTGCATGGCGGGCAAATCGGCCAAGTGTGCCGCTGTCGTATTCCTGTACGGCTTTGGCGCGTAACTCAAACATATCGCCAACAGCTTCAAACTGCAGGGCAAACATCAAGCCAATAACAAGAACAGTAAGCCCGGCTGCTGCAATCAGCATCATTTGCAACCGCTTTTTAGGGCTTCTTTCTGAAGCAAACTGCAGCCCGTAAAGCAAAACACCCGAAATGATCATCAGGCCCCAGGCGCCGCGCGAAAACGACAATAATATTCCGGTAAGCAGAATCAGCAGGATGACCGCCCTGACAGGAGCAAAGGTCAACCGCCGCTGCAGCAATCCGTAACAAAGATACAAAACAGGCGGAACCAGAAACGGCCCGAAAACATTGGGGTCCTGAAAGGCACCACGTGCCCGATCGTATAATGTGAACAACTCACCACCGGGAATGGCGTTAAAATAACCCAGAATTCCCAGCATGGCGGTAATCAGCGCACCGACAATATAGGCTCGATATATCACCCGCAGTCGGCCCATATCACTTTCAATTGCGGCACAAAAAAATACGGACGACAAACCCAAAAACAGCGATACGGTCAGATATAGCGGGATTCCTCCATAGTTTGCCATTTGAAACATCGACAAGAGGCCGCCAATGTTAAACAGCACAAACAAAGTCGCCAGTGTGATCGCGTGGTGCGAAAACCGCATGCCAAATGCCACAAATCCGGCAATAGCAACGACCAGCATCACCTCATAGGGGGCAGGTTCATTGATGACAAATGCGCCAAGAAAAACGGTTATTGCAAGCAGAGCCCTTGAGATTGAGCGGGTGGTAATCCAGCCGCGGCGATTATCAGCCACCCCTGGATATGTCGCAACATCTGCGGCCATGCTCAATAGGCATTCTCTGAATTGATCAGCTTGAACGGAGTGATCATCACGATATAAAGATCAAACAGCACCGACCAGTTTTCAATGTAATAAAGGTCATGTTCCACCCGGCGGCGGATTTTTTCCTCATTGTCAACCTCGCCGCGCCAGCCCTTGATTTGCGCCCAGCCGGTGACACCCGGTTTCACCTTGTGACGGCCAAAATAACCATCGACAACTTCATCCCAAAGCTTGTTTTCGGTATGGGCATTGACCGCGTGGGGACGTGGCCCGACCAGCGAAAGTTCGCCACGCAGAACATTGACCAGTTGCGGCAGTTCATCAATTGACGTTTTGCGGATGAACCGGCCAACACGGGTGACCCGAGGATCATCTTTGGTCACGACAACCTTGGCATTTGGATCGGCCATTTCATGAAACATTGAGCGAAACTTCATCACCTCAATAACTTCATTGTTAAAGCCAAAGCGCTTCTGGCGAAAGATTATCGGCCCTTTGCTTTCCAGTCTGATGGCAATTGCAGCGACAAGCATTATCGGCGACAAAAGGATCAGGGCAAGGATTGAGAAAATAATATCAAAAGCCCTTTTCATCACCGAGTCCCAGTCTGCAATGGGTTTGTCAAAAACATCGAGGAATGGCACCGACCCCTCATAGGAATAGGAACGCGGGCGAAAACGCAGTTTGTTGGTATGGGCAGAAAGGCGAATATCCACAGGCAGAACCCAGACCTTTTTGAGCATCGCAAGAACACGGTTTTCAGCGCTGATCGGCAGCGAGACAATCAGCATATCAATGCGGGCGCGGCGACCGAATTCCACCAGTTCGGCAATGGTACCCAGCTTTGGATAACCCGCGACCATGGGCGGCGATCGATCATCATCGCGGTCATCAAATATCCCGCAAATCCTGATATCACTGTCGCTCTGGCGTTCCAGTGAAAGGATTAAATCCTTGGCATTGTTACCGCCGCCAACAATTACCGCCCGGCGTTCCAGCCGTCCGTCCTTCGACCATTTTCGAACCAGGGCGGAAACAACTGAGCGGAACAGGATAAAAAAGAACAACCCGCCAGTATACCAGGAGCCAAACCAGATCCGGGAATAGTCCGTACTTATGCGGGCAAAGAATGCAATCAGGGCAAAAAAAGCGAATACCATGGTCCACGCGGCAAAAACCCGACCAATCTGGGTGATGTTGGTGCGCAATGAACTGATCTGATAGGCATCTGCCGCCTGAAAGAACACCATCGCCAATATTGCACCGGTAACGCTGGTCAAAAGATAGGAGAACTTGAAACCGTCTATCGGATAAACATACCAGAAATAAACACCAGTTCCGATTGCTATAATCATGACAAATTCAATAAGCCGGATAACACCGGAAATCATTATCGGCGAAATAGCATTGGCGGCAAAACGTGAGGCAACCTGGCTTGCCCGTTCGCTCAAATGTACGTCTTCGCGCTTGCTGTC
>QIIJ01000031.1 GCA_003232595.1 Aurantimonadaceae bacterium
CTCCTGGACTATACCGGTCCAGCGCAGACATTTGTTCGCTACGTATTTGGATACGTTTCGGCGCGTGAATATTGGTTCCCGGATCTCAATACAACGACAGGTGCCATATTTCTTATGTCGATTGTACTTTACCCTTATGTTTATCTGACCACGAGACTGGTTTTTCTGATGCAGGGGGCAAATTTTCTGGAGGCATCACGTTCGCTTGGTGCAGGACCTTTTCGAATGTTTGCAAGCATTGCACTTCCGCTTGCCCGTCCCGCTATTGTTGTTGGCGTGACAATTGCCCTGATGGAATCGCTCAACGACATTGGAGCGGTTGAAATTCTCGGGGTACAGACCCTTACGTTTTCGATCTACGATACCTGGCTAAACCGGGGCAGCCTTGCCGGGGCTGCCCAAATCGCCATCTTTACCCTTATGGTGGTTGCACTGTTGATTGCCGTTGAAAGATTTGCACGGCGCAGACAGCGATTTGTAACAACCCGTCAACAGCGGCCACCATCAACATTTCAACTTTCCGGGCTGGCTTCTGCAGGTGCAATTGCCGCCTGCGTTCTGCCAATGGTTCTGGGATTTCTTTTGCCATTTTTAACACTGGTTGATTTCGCTTCCAGAAGGCTCGAGCAACTATTTGAAAAATCGCTTTATCAGGCCGGGCTTAATTCGATACTGGTTTCATCACTAACGGCAATCACAACTGTTTGTGCTGCATTCATTTTGGTTTATGCGGTTAGATTAAGGCCCAGTAAAACCCTTCGAGCTGCCGGACGGATGGCATCTTTGGGCTATGCTGTCCCTGGCACAGTGATTGCGATTGGTGTGCTTGTTCCGTTAGCCGGATTTGATAACTGGTTCGATGGGATAATGCGCTCCGGCTTTGGCTTTTCTACAGGGCTTTTGTTGTCAGGGTCTGCAGCCGTAATTGTCTATGCCTGCACCGTCCGATTTCTTGCCCTTGCTCATGGTTCACTTGAAGCCGGCATAGGAAAGATATCGCCACATCTCGACATGGCAGCCAGATCTCTGGGGAGAACTGCAGGGCAGACGTTGCGCCAAATTCATTTGCCGTTGATGGCAAAGGCAATGGCAACTGCAGCACTTCTGGTGTTTGTTGACACAATGAAAGAGCTTTCTGCAACAATCCTGTTGCGGCCATTTGATTTTAACACTCTTGCTACACTGGTTTATGAACGCGCATCGTTAGCAATATTTGAAGATGCTTCTATCGCCTCTTTGATGATTATCGTCATCGGTATATTACCGGTCATTTTTTTGATGCGCTTCAGCGAACGTTCGTCAAACCTGTAAAATACTGCATACGGGCAAAAAAAATGCGGGCACCGGGCCCGCATTAAAGTAGATATGGAAGCTGTATGGAAAGTACTAACCGGATCTGCTATCGTAATTTGTTCGTGAGGCCGGAAATTCAAAATGCGCTGTAAAGAATTTTCCCGCGTTAGGTGCATATTGGTCGTGAAACATTAATGAACGCTTAACGAATTATTTACATTTGGATTTTGACTGTGCCAATTCAAGGCAGGGTAAATTTTGGCGTAATAGTATATTAACCATAAGAACCCGGTAGTTCCGCTAATCACCTCGAAAGTTCGGGTAAGTTTTGGTAAATTTCCAGCGCATCCGGGTTAGCCAGTGCTTCCTGGTTCTTAACCTTTCTGCCGTGGACAATGTCACGCACTGCAAGTTCTGTGATTTTACCTGATTTGGTTCTGGGAATATCGGCAACAGCGATGATTTTTGCCGGCACATGGCGGGGAGAAGCGCCTACCCTGATTTTTTGACGGATAGCGGCTATTAATCCGTCGTCTAATTCCACACCTTTCGCAAGCCTTACAAACAGTATCACACGGGTATCATAGTCCCATTCCTGGCCTATACACAGGCCTTCCTCAACCTCTGGCATTTGCTCCACCTGGTGGTAGATCTCGGCCGTTCCAATCCTTATACCTCCAGAATTCAATGTGGCATCGGAACGGCCATGGATGATCATGCCACCGTGGAAGGTCCATTCGGCAAAATCTCCGTGACACCAGATGTTATCAAAGCGTTCAAAATAGGCGGCATGATATTTTCGGCCATCTTCATCATTCCAAAACCGAACAGGCATGGAGGGGAAGGCTTTTGTGCAAACCAGCTCGCCTTTTTTCATGATGACCGGCTCCCCGTCATCATTCCACACATCTGTGGCCATACCGAGGGAGGGGCCTTGAATTTCACTCTTGTAGACCGGGTTCCAGGGGATGCCACCAACAAAGCAGGAAACAATATCTGTGCCACCGGAGACCGATGCCAGGTGGACATCCTTCTTTATACCTGAATAGACAAATTCGAAGTTTTTGGGTGCAAGCGGTGAACCCGTCGAGGCAATCATGCGAATACTATCGAGATTATGGCTGTTGATTGGTCGTAAATTCTGGTTTCTCAGCGCATCAATGAACTTTGCAGAAGTTCCAAAAAAATCTATGCCTATCTCGTCTGCATAGTCAAAAAGCACATTGCCATCGGGAAAAAACGGAGAGCCGTCATAGAGCACCAAAGATGCTTCACTTGCCAAAGCAGTGACCAACCAGTTCCACATCATCCAGCCACAGGTGGTGAAGTAAAATACTTTTTCACCAGCTCGAATATTGCCGTGTAACTGGTGTTCTTTCAAATGCTGGGTCAGAACCCCGCCAGTTGAATGGACAATACATTTGGGGATACCGGTGGTGCCTGACGAAAACAAAATGTACAAAGGGTGATCGAAGGGAAGTCGTTCATAGCGAACCTCAGCTGCTTTGATTCCTTCAACAAACGCAGATAGTGTTGAAGTGTTGATGTGCTTTTCTGCAACCTCATCCGCGAATCCGAGATAAGGCACAATGATGGTTTGCCTGGCATTCAGTTTCGGAACGATCTTTGCCAGTTTATCGCCAATATCGATCGGCTTGCCATTATACCAATAACCGTCACAGGTAATGAACACTACTGGCTCAATCTGGCTGAACCGGTCAAGCACACCCTTCTCGCCAAAATCCGGCGAGCAAGATGACCAGACAGCACCAAGTGACGCTGCCGCGAGCATGGCAGCAACAGTTTCCGGAATATTGGGCATCATGGCGGCTATACGGTCGCCTTTTTTTACGCCATGTTGCAGAAACGCCTGTTGCAATCGTGAAACCAGCCCGTGCAATTCGTCCCAGCTCATGTTTCGTCGGACTTTGTTCTCACCTTTAAAATAGATCGCAGTATCACCGCCTCGACGACGCAGCAGGTTTTCGGCAAAATTTAATGATGCCCGGGGGAAAAATCGCGCTCCTGGCATTTTGTCGCCGTTTTCTAAAATCAAATCGCCTTTTTTACCGATGATCCCGCAATAATTCCAAAGGGCTGACCAGAATTCTTCGCGATGTTCAATCGACCAGGTGTGGAGTTGACTATATCCTTGCGGGGTTTGCGGGAATCCATGATCCAGTTTCGCAGCAAAGTCACTCAACACACTGGATGAAACAGTTTCCTTGCTCGGGGTCCAAAGTGGAAGTTCATTTGTCATACATTGTTCCTGGTTCAGGGCTCGGGGGAATGAGAATGGACAGGAATGCAATGCTCTATCCCTGATTATTGTCAATAGCACTACTGATCTATCACGTCAGTCAACAAATTTAACCAAACCTGGCAATACGGAGTATTTTGAAAATTCGCACTCTGATTCGACTGGTATTGTTGACACAGACATAATCCAGTATACCCGTAACAATGTGCATTGGTAATTGATTGTGGGGAATCAGTCAGTTGAAAAACAGTCCGACTACAGTTATAAATCACCCTGTCTGGAGAAGATGGTGTTGAGGCGTGTTGCATTGGGGTTTGGAACAGTTGTCGTATTAGCGGCTCTATTTGCCATTGCAACTCCATGGCTGCTTTCATCAGATATCGTTAAAGAGCGTATTTCAGCGCGCATTGAAGAATTGACCGGATTGAGCACTACGTTAAAAGGTGCGCCAAAGCTTACCCTCATTCCATTTCTCGGCATCAAACTGAAGGATGTTGTTGTTGCAAACCCGCCTGAGCTGGCAAAATTGTACGGAGATGAACCATTTGTTTCTATGAATTCACTAGAAGGTCGGTTGAAACTTCTGCCCGCCATGTTTGGCAGGCCTGAAATTGCCGACTTGAAGCTTGTCAGGCCTCAATTCAACCTGAGAATTAACCGCGAAGGTAAGGCTAACTGGGAATCCAGCGAAGGCGTGCTTGCTACATTATTCTCTATTGCCACCAAGCATCTTGGAGAAAATGCAAACTCAACAATTGGTTCACTCAATGATGTTGCGCCAGTCCGTCTCGGGAATTTTGAGATACTCAACGGTGTTGTTAATTATCAAAATGACCAGACAGGTAAAACGGCAGAAATCACCAGTTTAAACATGGCCCTTTCCTGGCCGACGAGCAATGTTGCAGCGACAGCAAATGGTTCTGCGGTCTGGCAAGGAGAAATTGTTAAATTTTTTGGCAACATTGACAAACCAATGAGGCTTTTTGCAAAAAACAGCGCTAATGTGACACTGAGAATTTCTTCTGAACTCTTAAATACCCGATTTTCAGGATCTGTCGAATTTATTCACAGCCCGCAATTTTCAGGTAGAATTGAGGCATCTTCACCGTCAGTTAGACAGCTGTTGAGATGGATCGGTTATGATCTGGCCCCTGGGTCGACGCCTGGAGAATTAAACTTGGCATCGGACCTTGCTGTAATTGGAACCAGTTTTAAGTTCCAGAACGCTACAATATCACTCGACGGCAATTCAGGTTCCGGCTTTATAGACATGACAACAGCTAAAAATAAGAGTGTGAAGTTTGTTGGTACATTGGCTTTTGATACTCTTGATTTCAATCCTTATTTCGAAGCGCTGGACGCCAACAATGGAAATATCCAAACAAGACCCGAGATTGCTGAAATCGAGCTCATCAAAGAGTTTGACCTGGATCTGCGGTTCTCAGCAAAGACTGGAATTCTTGGGGATATAACAATGTCTTCTATTGCGGCTACTGCGCAGATTAACAAAGGAAATGTTATAATTGATATTGGCGAAGCCGACATGTTTGGTGGATTGGTTCAGGCACAATTGCAGGCGAAAGAAGAAAATAATACTCCAGCTGGTGAACTGAAGCTCAATCTGATCGACATAGATCTGGAAGAATTGGGCAGATTTTTCTCCCCGGTTGGCATCAAGATTATCGGTAAGGGGACAGCAGCAATCCTGCTGAAATCCAATGGGCGTAGTGTTTCGCAAATTATTCAACGACTGAATGGTAGCACTGCAATTTCAGCTGCTGAAGGGCGCATTGAAGGCCTCGATTTTGCAAAAATAGCAACAGAAGGCAGCACAGCCATTATTTTGGATACCCGTGAAGTGCTGGCAAAAAGCACCGAGTTCACAAATCTAAAAATCGGACTGCACATAGCCAATGGTATCGCCCTGTTCGAAAATACAAGCCTGGAGGGTGAAAGATTGCGCGCCGTAATCGGTGGTAAAGCAGATCTTTGGCGCAAAAGCCTGGCAATCAATGGCAGGGTATTGTTGTTCACGTCAGATGAAATCAATGGAGATGAAATCAGACCCGTCGATCTGGATATTCCATTCTTTGTTGGTGGCACTCTTGACGCGCCACTATTTGCACCAGATTTGTTGTCACCAAAATCCAAAAGTTTTGAAAATTCGTCGCGAGAATTCATTTTTCAGGATAAGCGCCCAAAACCGCAATCCAATAGCAACGCACTAAATTAGATTGGAAGTGCTCGAGTTGAACCTGGCAAGGGATTGCGGGCGGAAAATTTATTCAGGTTTTTCAGCTGCATTTGCGTCGCTTCCTGTTGTTCAGCCAATGAAAACAGTTCCACTTTCTGGCTGACACCCTGCAATGTATGCTCTCCAAGTGACGTCCAGGTGGAATTTTCGCAACTTGCAATATCCCTGGTGACAAGAACCCTACAGCCTATGATTTTAGTCATGGCTTCAATTCTCGACGCCTGATTGATTGTAGGTCCGATCACTGAAAATGACAGCCTTTCTGGAACACCTATGTTACCAAACAGGACAAGACCCATATTGATGCCAATACCGAACTCGATCTTCGGGAGGTTCTCCTTATTTCGCTGCCTGTTTAATTTTTCATGGGCATTCATCACGGATTGCAATGCTGTAGTTGCGGCACAAACAGCGCAATGTTTTTCGTCTTTGGTTTGGAAGGGGAAAATTGCCAGCACCGCATCCCCGATAAAATCCAGCACTTCTCCTCCTGCCTTAATGACCGGCCCGGCGGTACACTCAAAATAGGTATTTAACAATTTTAAATATTCTTGGCCGGGCATTGTATCAGCCAGTTTTGTGGAATTTCGCAAATCACTGTACCAGACAACAGCCTTGATTTCCTCGCCGTCGCCGTGGCGAATTGCACCGCTTAAAACCTGTTCTCCAGCCTGTTTTCCAAGGTATGTATCAACGATATTGTGAGAAATACGAGCTTGAATCACCGTTTTACAGGCAACAGCAAACCGCCTTTGAATTTTTTGCAGAGACTCTATTTCCTTGTTGGAAAACCCACCTGGACGATCTGCTGTCCAGGTGACGAAAATTCCGCGTCTTTGCCTGTTTTGATTAGATTTTTCGCTGTAAAAGTCTGTTACAACAACAAGATAATCGGTCATTCCCTGCTCACAGACTTCCTCCAGAATCGGGAAATCCAGCAGTTTGTCAGGCCCATCCAGATTGCGCCTCAATACAGAAATATCATGGTCAAGCATATGCTTCATCGGGCTTTCCAACCAGGCATCCGAAAGCGTTTCCTGATGCAGAAATTGCTCAAATTCCGTACCCCTGCCGCGAGTCCACAATGTTGTCTCGGCCTGAAACAGGGGATGAAGGGTCGGCCAGGTCAGCCGGGCACGCGCGAGCGGAATACCGATTGCATGCAACCGGTGGCAAAGCCCTTCAAACATTCCGACAATATCCGGTTCTGAAAGCGCCTGGTCAGCCAGCCATTCGTTAATTCCTGATACAAGTGCATGCTCACCCACAGGGGAATTCTCCGTTTGGGGGGCAGTTTGTTTCAAGAAATCGCCCAGAGATTGTTCATATGTGTTCACATATTGTAGCGCAAAAAATCAATTCAAGCCCTGCCTGCCAATTTTGGCTGCTAATTGATGGTTTTGTCGGTAGTGGAGTTTCCCTGGTGGCAGGCCATATCACTCACTATTGCAAGGCCAGGCTACAGGTCTGGAAATTCCTGCCGGCAGTTTTGTGTCCAGGTCTCCGCAAGCCAGTTCGATCTGATCCTGCTTCAAATTGATCGTCTTTGAGAGATCAACTCCGGAGAATTGGGTGCGATACAGCCAGGCATTGTTAAAATCTGCTCCGGCAAGATCGGCCTTGCTGAATTCCGCGCGGGATACATTGGAGAACTGAAAGGATACACCTGCAAGATTTGCACTTTGAAAATTTGCCCGGCCCATTTCGGTCTTGCTGAAGTTCGCCATGGCGAGATTTGCTTCGGCAAAATTGGTTCTGAACATTGCTGCCTTGGTAAAATTAACATTTGTCAGCTTTGCTCCAACAAATACACTGCGACTGCCTTCGGCTTTCGACAGGTCTGCACCCGCCAAATTGGCTTTACTGAAATTTGTGCGTGAAATCATCACTTTGGACAAGTTACTATTGATCAGTCGGGTATTGCGTATATCGCTGCCGATCAAGTTTGCTGATGCCAGATTTGCATTTGACATATCGATGTCGCTCAGGACAACATTACGCTTGCGGCAGTTGGACCAGTCAACTCCAGGTGCCGGATAGTCACTGCACGCAGCCATTGCATCTTGTGCAATCATTGTCGCCCCGGCCACGATCAGTACAAAGTAGGGTAATTTGGTTCGAAGAACTTCAAGGCGATTCATTTCGATCTCCAGCAATTGTTGTTGCTGCAACCTTAGCGTTGGCGCGCAATCTTGCAAGTAAATCTAATTTGTAGGTGAAATATCGCCGGTTCATTTCAATGAGGAAAACACAGTTAATACCGTCTTCAAAACAAATAGAGCGATTCATCTTTTGATGGAATCGCTACAGTTTGCTTTCGCTCGCGGCCATTTGGGGCTTTGCCCCAGCCTTCGCGGGAGCGGTGCAACAGCACCGAGCTGCTCTTCGCAGCCTGACTGCTTCCATATAAACATGAAACAGTCTAGGGGGCACAAGCCCCCTATTTCACTACTTCCCTGAATATCGCAACTATTTCAGCATATCGGTGATTTTAGAGGTCCAGGCACCTTCGGTCGGAGCCTCCCTTCATCAGGGTTGCAACTGTGCGTTCGGCAGCCGCCACATCAAGTGTTCCATCGGAACCTTCGGTCAGCTTGTTGATTTCACCCATCATGCGTTTTTGATGCGCTTCGGTCTGGGCACCGGTTGCGTCATTATCCAGCACGATCATGGCAGCCGCATCTGAATTTTCACGCGCCCAGGCCCAGCCCTTCATGCTTGCCTTGACAAAGCGGGCAAGCTTGTCGACCATTTTAGGGTCTTCGAGGCTTTTTTCAAGTACATAGATACCGTCTTCCAAAGTCGACACACCCTCGTCTTCATATTTGAAGGTCACAAGCTGGTCAGCGGAAAGTCCGGCATCAATCACCTGCCAATATTCGTTGTAGGTCATGGTGGAAACACAATCGGCCTGCTTCTGCAGCAGCGGATCAACATTGAAACCCTGCTTGAGAACCTTCACGCCGCCTTCGCTGCCATCGGTCTTGATGCCGAGCTGGCTCATCCATGAAAGGAACGGATATTCATTGCCGAAGAACCA
>QIIJ01000296.1 GCA_003232595.1 Aurantimonadaceae bacterium
TGAATATGGGCAATTGCCGCTCCTTCACGAGCTGCTTCAATCGCTGCCTCAGCAATTTGCTCAGGTGTCACCGGCACTTTATCTGACCGACCGGTACTGTCACCGGACCCGGTTACGGCACAGGTGATAAAAACATCACGGTTTTGCGAGAGCCCCATATTCCATTCTCCTGTTTTCGACAGAGTAGCCATAATCTGGAATATTGGAATTGGTTTTTTGCGTTGTTTTTTCTTTTCTTCCTTTTCCTCCAAGGGCGGAAGAAAAACGAAAAGCAAAATCCAGCCTCTTCCCGCTGGTATAGGATGATCGATCATGAAAAATGTTTCAACACCCGAGAAATTTCAACGTTCATCCGCAGAAAATTTTGTTTGCGCTGGAAACTGCTGAATAAATTGATAGTAGTGTCGCCATGATTAAATCGTTGCTTGTTGCAAATCGGGGCGAAATTGCCTGCCGAGTTATCAAAACCGCCCGCACCATGGGCATTCGTACAATTGCCGTTTATTCTGATGCGGACAAAAATGCGCTTCATGTCAAACAGGCTGATGAGGCCTACAGACTGGGTCCGGCACCTGTGTCGGATTCCTATTTGCGTGCCGGACGTATCTTGAAAATTGCCACAGATGCAGGCGTCGACGCCATTCATCCCGGCTATGGCTTTTTGTCCGAAAATGCGGATTTTGCCGAACTGTGCGCCGAAGCCGGAATGATATTTGTCGGGCCACCCCCGGCAGCCATTCGCGCGATGGGGCTAAAGGACAAGGCCAAGATCATCATGAGTAAAGCAGGGGTGCCGGTGGTGCCCGGCTATCATGGTGACAAGCAGGATGCCGAGTTTCTCAAGCGAAAAGCCTACGAAACCGGCTACCCGGTATTGATCAAGGCAGTTGCCGGCGGTGGTGGCAAGGGCATGCGCCGGGCCGACAAGGCCATCGAATTTGATGCAAGCCTTGAAGCGGCCAAACGCGAAGCACTCTCATCTTTTGGCAATGACAAAATGTTGATAGAAAAATATGTGACGGCCCCCCGCCACATCGAGATTCAGGTTTTTGCCGACAGTCATGGCAATGTTGTACATCTGTTTGAGCGGGACTGTTCGCTGCAACGCCGTCATCAAAAAGTTATTGAGGAAGCTCCGGCTCCGGGAATGAGCGATGAGGTTCGCCAAAAAATGGGGGAGGCCGCGTGCGATGCAGCTCGGGCGGTGGGCTATCAGGGAGCCGGTACGGTTGAATTTATCGTTGACGGGGAAGGGGGGCTTACAACTGACGGCTTTTATTTCATGGAAATGAATACAAGGTTGCAGGTCGAACACCCGGTCACCGAAGCAATTACCGGCACCGATCTTGTCGAGTGGCAATTGTGTGTAGCCAACGGCGAGAAGCTGCCACTTGCTCAGGATGAATTGCAGATAAACGGACATGCGGTGGAGGCGCGGTTATATGCCGAAGATCCGGGCGCCGGGTTCTTGCCTTCCACAGGCAGGCTTGAATATGTTGAATTTCCTGACAATGTCCGCGTCGATACCGGGGTTGAGACCGGCGATGAGATCACCCCGTTTTATGATCCGATGATTGCCAAACTGATTGTTCATGACGAGAACCGTGAAGCTGCGATCGATAAACTGCAGCGGTCTTTGCTAAAAACCGTCATTGCCGGTCCGAAAACCAATATAGCCTTCCTGCTCGAATTGAGCGAAAATGCGATATTCAGAAGCGGCACATTTGATACCGCCCTGATAGATGACAATCTGGAAAGCCTGACCGGGCCGGAAGATATCGACAGCCGTCTGGAAGCTGCCGGAATTGTTGCACTTGTGCGCAAGGAGCAGGCCAGAATTTCGTCAAAGGTGACTGTAAGCTCGCCCTGGTCGCTTAATGATGCATTTTCAAACGGACAGGCCCGCAGACAACAGTTCAAATATGTGGTGGATACAGAAGAACGAAGCTGCCCCCTTATTTTTGATGGTGCCGATATTCATGTTCTGGACAGCGATAACACCCCGATTGATCCGCCGCCAGAGTATAATGTGGTTGATACTCCAGCCAGGGTTTATATTTTGAAAAACGGACGGCAGCTAAAGCTGGAGCCGTATATCGCCAGCGCCAATGTTGCAGGCAGCGGGGACAGTGATGGAAAGGTGCGGGTACCTATGCATGGTCGGATCGTCAGCGTCAGCGTTGCTGATGGTGATGCAGTCGATGCTGGAGATTTGTTATTTGCCGTTGAGGCAATGAAAATGGAGCATGCAGTTGTTGCACCGCACGCCGGGATCATTGCTGAATGCGTTGTCGTGATCGGGCAGCAAATGGAAGATGGTGCTGTTGGATTGAGGATTGAAGCTGCTGAATAGAAGTGGTCCGGTGTAAGTCGCCTCCCGACTTTCTGTGGGTTTGGCCGATCGATAGTTTAAAATCGCCGGTTTGCGTCATAGGGTGCTGCCATGGCTTTGAATCTGGTAAAACTATGCGTGGGCATCAACGCCCCGGAGGAGCTGCAGGCTTCGCTCGACAGGCGGCTGGAACAGCGGCAGGTTGCAGGAAAAGCGCTCTATTCGTGGCACACAACACGCATGGTGCCAAAGCGCCGCGACGAACTTTTAAACGGTGGTTCCCTCTATTGGGTGATAAAGGGCAATATCCAGGTTCGTCAATTCTTGCAGGATATTGAGATATTTACCGATACAGAGGGGATCAGGCGGTGCAAACTGATCCTTGAACCGAGACTGGTAATAACACGCTGGCAACCGAGAAGGGCCTTTCAGGGCTGGCGATACCTCGAACAGAAAGATGCCCCGCGGGATCTGAAAAAAGGCGAAATTGACAGAATACCAGCGGAACTGCAGCGCGAACTGGCCAGTCTCGGACTGCTTTGACTGCCCGGCCAGTGCTGGTTAATTTGTATTGCCAGACAAAAAATTTACCAAAACATCAGATAAGCCCTTCATTTCCACAAGTGCTATCGATTCTGATATCGTTATGATTGTATAGTCCTTTAGGGGCACCAGCCGGGATTGACATGGGAACAGAATTTAACATTAGCGAGAGCAAGTTGCAAACCGGCGACCCGAAAAGCGCCCATGTGATTGTATGCGGCAATGAAAAAGGTGGCTCAGGTAAAACCACGATTTCAATGCATATGGTTGTGGCATTGCTGAAAACCGGATACCGGGTGGCAACAATTGACCTCGACAGCCGCCAGCGTTCGTTCTCACGCTATATTGAAAATCGCAGAAACTGGGCCAGACTAAACCGGTTACAGCTGGAATTGCCCGACCACTTTGAATTGAACCGCTCTACTCGCGACAGTGCCAACGAAAGTGATTCTGAGGATTTTTCGAGGTTTGCCAATATACTGGCAGAAATTGAGCGCAGCCACGATTTTGTCGTAATAGACACGCCAGGTTCCGATAATTATTTGATGCGTCTCGCCCATTCATTGGCAGATACATTGACTACCCCGTTAAACGATTCATTTATCGATTTTGATGTGCTGGGTAAAGTAGACGCCAAAACCCACGAAATCTACGACATCAGTCACTATGCGATGATGGTCAAAGAAGCCCGCCGTCAAAGGCGAATAGCCGATAGTCGGATGCTGGACTGGGTTGTTGTGCGCAATCGGCTCGCCTCGCTGTCTTCCCGCAATCAGGTCAATTTACACAACAGCCTGAAGGAATTGTCCTCAAAGCTTGGGTTTCGGGTGGCCGATGGTATTTCAGAGCGGGTAATATTTCGCGAATTCTTTCCAATGGGACTGACGGCACTGGATGATCTTGACCACGAAACCCTCGGCACAAGGCCAACAATGTCGCATTTGTCAGCCAGACAGGAAATTCGCCAATTGCTCTCGGCTTTGAAGCTGCCGATTGATGATCGTGGAAAAAGAAGAGCTGATGCGCGCAGGGTTTGGCTCGATTCTGCCTTCAAGCCGTTAGAAATACCGGATATTTTTGCAGATTAAACGGCAAAGTAACCAGATTTGACTTGTTTCTTCCACTATTGATATCAATTATGGTGCCATGGCTGGAAAATATAAACCTGTTGAATCGTCAAAACCCGGCAAAAATGCACCTTCTGTTCGCAAGGATGGCGCGCTGCACGACCATGGTTCGGGCAAAACCGAAATCAGCCATTTCCTCAAACAGGCCAGCAAAATCAATTCGGCCGGCGGGCAGGGCCGGTTGATATTTGCAATGGATGCCACCATGAGCCGCCAGCCGACATGGGATGTGGCCTGCGAAATTCAGGCTGAGATGTTTTCCGCGGCCGACAAAACCAACGGCCTTGCTATTCAACTGGTTTACTTTCGCGGATTTGGCGAGTGCCGTGCGTCAAAATGGGTTGTTAAAAGCACCGCCTTAAGAGAACTGATGAGCAGTATATCCTGCCGCGGCGGTCGTACCCAGATAGGAAAGGTGTTGACCCATGCGCGCAAAGAAGCTGCAAAGTTCCCCGCTCACAATAAAGTCAGCGCGCTCGTGTTTGTGGGAGATGCCATGGAAGAATCGATCGATGACCTGGCCCACCGGGCTGGAGAACTGAGACTATTGGGCATTCCGGCTTTCATGTTTCAGGAAGGCCATGATATTCTTGCAGAGAGGGCGTTTCGGGAAGTGGCAAAACTTTCAGGTGGTGCCTATATGAAATTTGATCAGGGATCTGCTGCTGAACTGGCAAAACTGTTGTCAGCCGTCGCTAAATATGCCAGTGGCGGGTTAAAAGCCCTGAGTGGTACAAGCGACAGGACAGCAAGGGGACTGCTTGAACAACTGCGCTGAGCAGGTATCGGCGCTGCAGTTGGAGCAAAGGACAAGGTGAATATGTCGGGATTTTTGCTGATAGTGTTTCTGGCTTTGACAATGGGCCTGATATTGTTGAAATCGCCGCCGGAAAAACTGGCGCGGGCCATTCGCTTTTCCGGCCCGGTGATTATGATCGGTATTGGCGTCGTGTTGCTGTTCTTAAACCGGATTGCGGCAGCGCTGCCTTTGATTGGGTTTGGGCTGGCGCTTTATGGCCGTGCCCGTTCAGTAAGACCAATTGGCGGTTCAACTGCAGGCCCAAGTTCCAATGTGCGTTCAGCGGCCCTTGAAATGGAGCTGGATCATGATACCGGTGAGATGGACGGTATGGTATTGGCAGGCTCATTTGAAGGGCGGGTACTCAGTGATCTGAGTGAAACAGAATTGCAGGAGCTTCTGCTGGAACTGAAAAATGACGAAGAGAGCCTTTTGCTGCTACAGGCTTATTTTGACCGCCGCATTCCCGGCTGGCGTGAAAACGCTAATAGCGGTTTTGGTTCGGGGCATGTTGCAGCGTCTGGCACGGGCCCCATGAGCAAGCAGGAGGCCTATGAGGTGCTGGGGCTTGGCCCGGAAGCCGGGCCTGGGGATATCCGCAAGGCCCACAGACGGCTGATGAAAGGGATGCATCCCGACAGCGGCGGCTCCACCTTTCTTGCTACGAAAATCAACGAGGCCAAGGAAGTTCTTTTGGACGGTCATTCCTGATATCCCTTACTCAATACATACAAACAAACGGGAATTATTTTGGTTACTCAGTTGTTGATTGCCAGACAGGCGAATTTGCGTTTCACCAGGTACTTGCACGCCTTTCGGGCTGAATTCTTGGATGAAAAACCTGCAAATCTTGCTCGGATTAAAGTAGTATTCCCCTTGGTAACCGGCTCAAGGTAGTTGGGTTTTGAGGCAAGGGTTTTCCCGGCTCTGGAGCGTGCTTTGGCCAGTAGTTTTTTCGCCAACTGGCGATCAGCCGTTGCACCGATCTGAATCTGCCAGCCTTTGGGCGCCTTGATCATCGCTATCCTTTGTGGTTCGACCTTCGCAGCATTTTTAACAAGGCCGATGGAAACCGGACTTGGTGAAGGCAGCGGAATTGATGAGGCTGCAAGTTTCAGCAGTTTCTGGCGAATGTCATCCGTGCCAACTGCATAGGCCGAGGTTGTGCTTGCTTCATATGCGACTTGAACCCGGTTGTGGTTGGAATTTCTGTTGCCAATCACTGGTCTCTTCTTGGGTAAAGTAGCAGCAGCAATAATTGTCGGAGCCTGTTTGATAACAGGTTTTGTGGTTTGATTTCTGACCGTTTTGGACTTAGACGAATTTCGGCCAGGTGGCTGTGCCCGGGCAATGAGTATCCGGGCCCGCCCGCGTGTTGCTCTTGGAAGATACCTGCCAATAAGCTTGCTCATCTGCGCATTTCGGGAGCGCCCCGATTTACCACCAAGAACGACCGCCACAATTCGCCGTTTTCCAACATTGACCGAAGAAACCAGATTAAATCCTGATGCGCGGGTGTAGCCGGTCTTGATACCGTCAACACCTTTGACCTTTCCAAGCAGGCGATTGTTATTTCTATAGCGTTTGCGCCCATAGGCAAAACTACGGGTTTTAAAATATCGGAATTCCCGCGGGAAATGTTCTTTCAATGCAAGGCCCAGCTTTGCCATGTCGCGGGCTGTAGTTACCTGGTTGCGATTGGGCAATCCATTTGCATTCTTGAAGACTGTGCGCCTCATCCCCAATTGCCGTGCTTTTCGGGTCATGCGTTTGGCAAACGCTTTTTCGCTGCCGGCAAGTTTTTCGCCCAATGCTGTTGCGACATCATTGGCAGATTTGGTGACAAGTGAAAAAATACCCTGCCGTACAGTGAATGAACGCCCGGCTTTTATGCCGAGTTTGGATGGTGGTTGAGAGGCCGCAAAACGGCTCATAACAACCCGGGAATTCAGGTTGATTTTGCCGCGTTTTAAGTCTTCAAACACAAGATAGAGTGTCATCATTTTGGTCAGGGAGGCGGGATAGCGGCGCGCATCGGCGTTTTTAGCGTAAAGAACCTTACCTGTCTTCGCGTCAATTACTATTCCGGCATATTTCGGTTTTGCAGCCACTATCTGGCTGCCAAACGCGATGCTCAGAAACAAAGTGGCTGCCAACCGGATTACAAAAGCTGGAGTCGCTGCAGCCTTGCGGCTGGTTCTAAAAAAGGTACGCAAAACAATATCCTGTTTCAGACCGGCAATTTGCCGGTAATTGTTAACTCATTCAGGGACTGCATTATCAGGATTTCATTGTCCTGACCTGTTCCCAATAGAAACAAGGTAAATCAACGTTGTTACCAAAATTCTAATACAGCAATAATTTTAAAAGAAAATTTTTCGGACCCTTTATTGATTCAAATGAAAAAAAAAGGGATATAACACCAATTGCAGGCTTAATGCCGGAAAAACGGATATACAGATCAATCAAATGAATTGTATCCAATTTTCAAAAGGGGCTTAAATTGCCTCTGACGATAACTATATGTTGGATCGAAAGGCTGTAATTGGAGGCCATTCGTTGACAACAAACAAGCGGAGTAATGGCATCCAAATGATTTGGACGTTGCAAACAGTGCAGAATGGCGATGATCGCCGTGACGATGAAAATGGCGGGGCTGGAACCGGTGTCGTCACACGGGTCAAGCCAAAGGTAAAAAAACCCAGTCTTTACCGGGTTTTGCTGCTGAATGATGATTTTACTCCGATGGAATTTGTTGTTCATGTGCTGGAAGCGTTCTTTTTGAAGACCCCGGAACAGGCAACCCGGATTATGTTGCATGTTCACAATAGTGGTGTTGGGCAATGTGGTGTCTTTACATATGAGGTCGCTGAGACCAAAGTGACACAAGTGATGGATTTTGCCAGGCAAAATCAGCATCCCCTGCAATGTGTTATGGAAAAAGACTAGGAGAAATTATTTTGGGGAAATTGGATCCAGGGAAAAAAGACTAAGGATAAAAAGTGCCATCATTTTCTGAAAGCCTCGAACGTGCCCTGCACAAAGCTCTGACCTTCGCTAATGAGCGTTCGCAGGAGTATGCAACGCTTGAACACCTGCTTCTTGCGCTTGTTGATGACCGCGATGCCGCAGCCGTCATGCGTGCGTGCAATGTCAATCTCGACAAATTGCGCGACAGTCTGATCGAATATGTTGATACAGAGCTTTCCAATCTGGTCTCCGAATATGATGAGGAATCAAAGCCCACGGCAGGGTTTCAGCGGGTAATCCAACGGGCGGTCATTCATGTGCAGTCTTCGGGTCGCGAAGAAGTATCGGGTGCAAATGTTCTGGTGGCGATATTTGCAGAGCGCGAAAGCCATGCAGCCTACTTCCTGCAGGAACAGGACATGACCCGCTACGATGCGGTCAACTACATATCCCATGGTATTGCAAAGCGCCCGGGCTCTACTGAACCACGCCCGGTGCGGGGTATTGAAGATGATCAGGCGGCTATTGGTGAAAGTGATGAAAGTGGCAAGAAGGCATCAGCTCTGGATTCCTATTGTGTCAATCTCAATGAAAAGGCCAGAGCGGGCAGGATTGACCCGCTGATCGGACGCGAACAGGAAGTCAATCGTACAATTCAGGTGTTATGTCGTCGCGCCAAGAATAACCCGTTATATGTGGGCGATCCCGGCGTCGGTAAAACCGCGATTGC
>QIIJ01000206.1 GCA_003232595.1 Aurantimonadaceae bacterium
TGACCATATTGACCACGCACCATTTCTTCGGTTTTCACTGGTCGTAGGCTGCGCAGCAGCTTGACCTTCTCGTCCCGTATTGAGGTCGCATCCAAATTGGCAGGCGCTTCCATCGCGGTAAGCGCGAGCAATTGCAGCATATGGTTTTGCACCATGTCCCTCAGCGCACCAGTGTCGTCATAGAAACCGTGCCGTCCTTCAAGGCCGACCGTTTCGGAGATGGTAATTTCGATATGATCTATACCATTTGAGTTCCACAATGGTTCAAACATCATATTGGCGAAGCGCAAGGCCATCAGGTTCTGCACCGTCTCTTTGCCAAGATAATGGTCGATCCGGAATGTCTGCTCTTCGGAAAAAGCATCTGCAACTGCATCATTGATCGCCCCGGACGACACCAGATCATTACCGAGCGGTTTTTCCAGACCAATGCGAACATTGTCACCGGTCAGGCCAGCGGATTTCAGTCCCGTTATTGTTGCCTCAAACAAGGACGGAGCGGTTGAGAGAAATATCGATAGGCCGCCTGAAATATCGCCTAACTTATTGGCTAATGCATCAAACCCTTCAACGGTGGATGCATCCAGAGGCTGGTAGGACAAACGCTCCAAGAACGACTGGAGCTTCTCTTCATTCTTGCGATCCTCTGGCAGATATTTTACCAGCGCTTCCGCTGCTAAAACACGGTATTCCTCGTCCGACATTTCACTACGCGCCGTGGCCACAATCCGCAAATCCACCGAAATCAATTCATCCTCATGCAAAGCAAAAAGCGATGGCAATAACATCCGTTTCGCAAGATCGCCAGTTGCGCCGAAAAGGAGCAAGGCTAACGAAGAAGCGGTCGTTTCATATTTTGTCATCAATTGCCTTACGCGCTAGTTCGAAGGCTCCAACAATACCGGACATATTGTCGAGATTCGGTGCCGCGATGGTTGCTTGGGGGTCGTAAGCAAAATAGTCTTTGGAAAGCTGCCCGGTTTTACCTTTAATGCGATCCAGTAATCTGGGCGTTTGCATGACTCCGCCACCCAAAATAATGCGCTGCGGTGAATAAAACGCCAGAAGCGTTGCACAAAACTGACTTAGATAATCCGCAATAATATCATGTGCGGGATGGTTGTCTGCAAGCGCGGACAGCGACGCACCCCAGCGCGCCTTAATCGCAGGACCAGACGCTAATCCTTCGAGGCAATCACCATGGAAAGAACAAATGCCATCAAATTCCATATCGTCCGCATGGCGGCGCGGGCGAATATGCCCCATTTCAGGGTGACGAAAACCGTGCAATGGTACGCCGTTCACTATCGCACCGCCGCCTATACCCGTTCCTACGGTCACATAGATTGCAACATCGCATCCGCGGGCAGCTCCATGCGTATATTCTCCAAGAACCGCCCCGTTTACATCGGTATCAAACCCAACCGGACATTCGAGTGTCCGGCCAAATAGCCCGGCGACATCGGTCTGGCTCCAACCGGGTTTTGTGGTTTGGGTTATATAACCCCACTGCGGCGACGTGCGATCCAGTTCCACCGGACCAAAACAGGAAATGCCTATCGCTGCCAATTGCCTCTGATCCTGGAACCATGCGATGGCTGCTCCCAATGTTTCATCGGGAGTAGCTGTAGGAATTATCGTTTGTGCGACGATATTATCATGACTGGTTCCAATGGCGAGAACAAATTTGGTTCCGCCCGCTTCAATGGCACCAAATAGATCAGGCACGCCGTCTTCCCACACTCCCTTGAACATCGGCCCTGTTCAATCCGGTGTTCAATCTGGCGCGATCACCATCCAACCAAATTGAAAGGAATGGGGCCGGTGTTCCACCGAAACTTGTCGCCACCAGTTCGGGATTATCAGACAGGTTCCTTCCGTCCAGTCCCCAGTGATCGACAAAGCTGCTGACCAGCAATTCGCTCGTCACATGCCAGCTATAGGTTTGGGAGGGTTCTTCGGGCGGATTGGCCAAAACCAAACCGGTTCCGTTAAGCGGTTTGTAATCACCAAATAAGGAATCCGCGACCATCCCGTATAATCCCGTTGGACCAACCGGACCATCCGGATTGAATGTTCCCGCCTGAGTCACCCAGAAAAGATAGTAAAGTCCATCTTTCACAACTATATGGGCGCGTTCCATTTCATTGTTGACACCGTCAGCGTGAGCAAGCGGCGATAAAAGTTTCCAGCTATCCTGCCCGGTTCGCTCCGCGATACCCACGGCCCCGTTATAGTCCGAAGTTGCACTGCCAAGCGATGCCGAAAAGAGTAGATATTCCTTGCCATCAGCAGGATCGTAAAAATAGCCCGGATCGCGGAACGCCACAATCTTGCCCGGTTCGCCTTGCTGCTGATCGGCAAATTCATAGTGCTGACCGCGGTTGGAAACGGATTCGCGGGTTGCGGTCCAGCCGACAATTTGCCCGTCAGGCCGCAAATTACCATGCGCTTCGAACAGCCTTTGCTGATATCCGCCAGGGGTGTCAGATGTTCCTGCCGCAGTAAAATAGAGCGAAACAACATCATCTTTGAGCAATGCCGTTCCAGCCCATTCGCGCTCATAAGGCGTTACAGCATCTGGTAACAACTGGCCCAGATCGCGCCATTCATTCTGAACATGATGCAGCAACCTTATCCGGGCCTCAAAATGTCGCCGCGCCGGTTCCCCGTGATCGGCGGCCGAAAGAACCATCCACATTGAGCCGCCAGCTATCTCGGCTATCTTTCCTTCCTGCGTTTGGATCGGCCACATGTCCCACAACATCAGCCCCGGAATGATCGGGCGCGCTTCTTCATTTGTGATCAATGGCACCTTTGAAAACTGCTGCTCGGCAATTTGCAAAACATGCCCGCTCGTCCATGCTGAGGTCATGGTCGGTGCTTTCCAGTATTTGGCATATAGGCCAGTATTTTGTATTTTGACAACCGGTTGCGCCTTAAGGGAGGCGGCACAACCGGTTGCAAATCCTGTTTAGAAGTCGAAACGGACAGACGCCGATATAGTACGTCCAACGATTGAACGTGCCCGAACAATATTGTTACCGGGGATTGATCCTTCTTCGGCTTCCGTAAAGCCTTCGGTATTGAACAGATTGTTGACGTTCACCGAGACCTGAATATTATCCACTGGTCGGATCGCAGCGAACGCGTTAACCTGCGTATAGCCGGGCAATATCAGGTCATTATTATCCTGTGTGAAACTTTCAGTTGTACCTATGGCATTGAGGCCAATAGTGAACATATCGGCTTCATACTGGACCGAACCTTGATAAATCAAGTCTGCCTGACGCCGCGGTGTATTACCAACAAGTGCGAGGTTACTGTCCCTGGCAATTTGTGCATCGGTCCAGGTCAGACCGGCGGAGACCGAGAATGGTCCCGATCGGTAAGAGCCTTCCAGTTCGACACCATAGGCTTCAAAGTCGCGATCAATAATAGCCAGTGGCGCAATCTCAATGTTTGTCTCAGATGTTTCGGCGTAAAAAAGCGTTCCGAACAGTGAAAGACCCCCGCTACGATATTTCAGACCGCCTTCGAGTTGATTCACACTCGCAATGATCCCTTCTTCAGCAGGCAGGCTGCCATCGATCACACTGACATTGGGAGAAAACAGCGCGCGATCTGCAACATGACGACCACCCTGACTGTACCGAGCGAAGATCGATAGATCATCGGTCAACAGGTAGTTGGCACCGATCGAAAAGCTGAAATAGTCGAAGTTATAATCGACCGGCGAAGAGGTGAGCGGAATAAAGCTCGTCTGCGCTTCTGCTGGGTCGATGATGCCATTTCCATCAAAATCGAAGCCGGTCAAACCAACGGTTAGACCGGTATCCGAACCGGAAATACTGCCACTGGCACTGCCAAAATCGAAGCGCATACTTCCATCAAGCGTTAGATTGCCAAATTCAAGCGAAAGCGAAGTAAATGGTGCATATGTATCGTAAGACACATCATAGCTACGGCGGCAGCAATTGCCGAAGAAACTTGCACCGAAACCAACCGTGCCATCTTGGGTAACAAGATTACCGCCAGCATCGCGCACGTCCAGGAGAACAGAATTCCCGTTGCCCTCGACGGTTTGCAGATGCGCAGTCCACAACCAATCAGTATCAACTTTCTGATTGGAGGCATAGAAACCGGCCGTGAAAATCGCCGATGCGCCACCAATATCAAAATCCCCGGTTAAACGCAGGTCGTTGGTGATGTTCTGAAGACTGTTCAGCCGTGTGTTGAATTGCACAATATTTGCAACGATGCCGTTACCACCAAGATTTGCCGGATCGGTCACTACCTGGCCCTGATTTGGGCCGGAGGCGAAGACCAAGGTCGAACCAGCACCGCCGATGCTGTCCGCAACCATTTGTGCCGCGCCCGCACTTGCCGGGAATGGTGAAAGGAAACCGCCGCTGTTATTCGCTGCGCGAAAACGCTCGGTAATTGTCCACCCATCGGAGATTTCGAATTCCGCTTCCAAACCAACGGCAGCCGATTCAACTTCAAGGCCATCCTGAAAATCGAATGTTCTCGGGCGATTGGTGCCGTCCAACGTCAGTGGGTCTGTAAAAAATGGTGAATGCAGCGAATCCCGCCTGATGTCAAAATTGGGAAGGCTCTGGTAGTTCGGATTGTCGCCAGTTCCAGTCACTAGAACCGGATTTGGCAAGAAGGTAGCTGTCTTGTCGTTGAGATACTTGCCGTAGAGCCGGATATAACCGCCATCGAATTCTTGCGTGAAATTCGCTTTTACCTGACCACCATTGAAACCGTCAAAACCGATATCACGCGCTCCTTCTCCGGTGCGATAATAACCTCCGATATGGAAATAGCTGCTGTCGGTTACAGAAGCGCCATAATCGAAATCGAGGCGAAAAGTTTCATAATCAATACCAACCGTGCCAGAAACAGCGCCGCCTTCTTGCTTACCGGTCTTGGAAATAAAGTTGATGACACCGCCCGGTGAGTTTGAAGCAAAGGTTGATGCCGAACCGCCGCGCACGACTTCAACGCGCGCGATATTGCGGTCAATGCGCAGAAAATTATCGGCGTTACCGAACACGATATCACCAAATTCAAGGACAGGAAGTCCGTCTTCCTGAAGCTGGATATAGCGGGCACCGCCAGTCGAAACGGGAAGGCCGCGTACCGCGATATTAGCATTACCTTCGCCGCCGGATGCTTCTGAACGAATACCGGGTAGCTGCCGAATTAGATCGGCAGAGGACGCTGGATTCAAATTGCTAATTTCTTCTGCGCCAATGGTGCTGACGGAAACAGATGAATCGAGGACGTTTTGACCCTTCGCAACTGCCGTAACAATGATAATATCATCTTCTTCAGCAGCAGTGTCATTCTGCCCGAATGCCGGCGTTGAGAACAGCGATAATGCTGTGCTTGCTGCTAATAGGGTACGAATTTTCATGTCTCTCTCCCAGTTAAAATTCTATCATAAACCACCATTTAGCGGCTTGTTTTGTGCCGATTCGTACTTTAGCTACCTCGCTGTGCAATCGATTGCAAGAAATAATTGCAATCGATTGCACAAACAGTTATGGGCGTGTCTGATTTACAACAGTTCCTCACCGAAAATCAGATATTCAAACTCTGTAACCGGTGTAAAAGGGACTAAATCAGGACGAGGACAAGATGACAAAAATCGCCACTAAACCGCGCCTGTCGCTGCCACGCATCGTTGAAATGAACATTGGCTTCTTCGGCTTGCAGTTCAGCTTTGGGCTGCAACAAGCTAATATGGGGCCGATCTACGGTTATCTTGGTGCGGATGAAGCGACGATGCCGTTGCTCTGGCTTGCTGGACCTATGACCGGTCTTATAATCCAGCCAATTGTTGGTGCGATGAGTGACCGGACATTGTCGCGCTTTGGCCGCCGGACTCCCTATTTTCTGATCGGCGCAATCATCTGCACCATTTGTCTGTTCTTCATGCCGCTGTCGCCAACCCTTTGGGTCGCAGCATCGCTGCTTTGGATTTTGGATGCTGGCAATAATATCACCATGGAGCCTTATCGCGCCTATGTTGCCGACCGGCTTCAGGAGGACCAGCGAGCGGTTGGTTTCTTGACGCAAAGTTCCTTTACCGGCCTTGCTCAAACGCTTTCCTATCTTGCGCCAACCTTGCTGGCGCTGATTGTGGATAGAAATCTACTTGATGCCAACGGGCTTCCCATCATCGTCCGAATCGCCTTTGTCATTGGTGCCATTCTCTCGATCAGCACCATAATATGGTCGGTCGTCCGCGTTCCTGAATTGCCGTTATCTGAAGAGGAGCGCGAAGCAATTGCGGCAAAGCCAATGGGTGTAGTTGCGATCTTTCAAGAAATTGGCAGTGCTATCGCTGATATGCCAAAAGCGATGAAGCAGCTCGCTGTGTCAATGCTGTTTCAGTGGTATGCGATGTTTATATACTGGCAGTTTATCGCCTTCTCATTATCGCGGTCGCTGTTTGATACCTCCGATACCGGAAGCGAAGGGTTTCGCGAAGCCGGATTGGTTGTCGGCCAGATCGGGGCATTCTATAATTTTATCGCATTTGTGGGCGCGCTGGCGCTTATACCGATTGTCAAAAAATTTGGTGTCAAGCCGGTACATGCACTTTGCCTTACAGCCTCCGGCCTAGCGATGCTCGCAATACCGCAGATAGACGAACATATCTGGCTGTTCATCCCGATGATCGGCATCGGTATCGGCTGGGCCGGCATGATGGGCAATACCTATGTGATGCTGGCGAACTCGATACCGCCTAACCGCAATGGCGTCTATATGGGTATTTTCAACCTGTTCATCGTTATCCCCATGCTGATCGAGACCTTGACGATGCCCCTGATCTACGAGCCGCTATTGGGCGGTGATGCCAGAAATGCAATTTTGCTGGGCGGTGTGCTGATGATATGCGGAGCCGTGGCAACAATGTTCATAAAAATCGGGCGACCGGAGACGAAAATAGCGCCCAACTGATGGTATTAGAGTCTGGTCTCATGTTGCGGTGCCAGCCCTCTCTCCATTTTGGGAATTTCGGATCAGACACTCAGGCGGAACCGCGCTCGATCAACTCCGGCTCGATCACCACCGAATGGGTTTCTTCGCCTGACAAGCGGCGAAACAGGAGTTCAATCAACAGCGCTGCACCTTTTGTCAAATCCTGCCTGATCGTTGTCAGCGGCGGCGTTGTGTGCTGGGCCAAAGGTATATCATCATAGCCGATCACTGACACATCTTCAGGAACCTTGAGGCGATGTTCGGTCAGTGCCCGGATTGCGCTCATCGCGATGATGTCCGAAGCTGCAACGATGCCGTCCGGCAAATCACCTTTGCTAAAATAGTCAACAAGCGCCGCATAGGCGGCTTCCGGGGTCAGGTGGACGTCCAACACTTTCGCATGATCGACGCCTGCCTCCGCACAAGCATTAGAAAGTCCTTGCTGTCGTTCGGCGAATTCCGGCGCGTGAATATTTCCCAGGAACATGAGTTTTTTTCGCCCTTGGGCGATCAAATGCTTGGCCGCAAGTTCGCCACCTTTTCGATTGTCACTACCAACAGAACAATAACTTTTACCAGGAATATCAGCGCCCCAAACCACGAGCGGCGCATAGTTTTTCCCCACCCGTTCGATAACGTCCGATTGGTTAGATTGGCCAATTATAATAATACCATCAATTCTTCCGGCACTGACGATGCGATCTAGCCAGCCGGTATCGGTAGGAATGACCCGCGACAGCATCAGATCATAACCTCGCGCAGTCAAGCCATCGGCCAGATGCCCGAGCATGATAATAAAAAATGGATCAGAAAAATTCTGGCCGATTTCATGGCCGAGGGGGAGAACCACGCCGATAGAAAGCGTCCGTTTCAACCGCAGGTTACGGGCAAGTTCATTAGGTTTGAAATCATATTGATTTGCAATGTTAACAATGCGGTCACGTGTTTTTGAATTGATAAGAGTGCTACCCGCCAACGCTCGGGATACGGTTGATGCTGAGACTCCCGCTAGTTCAGCAAGTTCAGAGATTGTGGTGATTTTTGTTTTTGTCATTGTCACCAAACTATCGCAGACTATTGACTTTATGCAACTCACATTATGTCGGCGAGTAGGCGATGTTTTTGTTCTGACCGAAGTAATTGTATGCGTTCACCGCGAGCCACTGGAGCTTCCCCTTTTGTGCCCAAAGCGGGCATTCATTTTGAAAACACTTTTATGCCGGTTTGAGACCAAGGCCCAATTTCGAGCCCGAAGTCTCACTTACTTTCGTCT
>QIIJ01000337.1 GCA_003232595.1 Aurantimonadaceae bacterium
CCAACCCAATATTTCACGGCCTGCATCCGGGTTAACCAGGTCTCATTGGCATTTGAGACAAATACGCAACCACCTACGGCATCGCTGCCGGAGGAATACATATGACGCACAAGTTCCCGCACCACATTGGCTTCGACAATAACGTCGGAATCTACCGACATGACAAGATCGCTTTGCAGCTTCAATACCGTTTCCTTGATGCCCAGGCGCTTGCCCATATTGAAAGGGTTTTGCCGCAATTGCATCCAGGGATAGCGTCTGACGGCCTCCTTCAGGTATTCGTAGGTATCGTCTGTTGAACAATCGTCGACAAACACTACCGAAAGTTTTTCTTTTGGATAATCAAGCCTTGCAAACGAGTCTGCTGTTTGCAGCACGCTTGATCCCTCGCAATAGACAGGAACGACAATTGTCACGCTTGGCCAGGTTTTTGGGTCGCGGTTAAATTCGGCAGTCGTTCGAACATCTGCCAAACGCACAAGTGATCCCAGCACGTATCTGTTCGTGAAAACGATCAGAACGAGCAGACCAAACAGCCATTCAACTGTGGTGATCGCCATCATGCTATTTCTGGACCCCCGTGTGTCCCTGTAGATTATTATTGCAAAGCTCTCTTTGGTGGAGCCCGCGTTTGCCTGTTCATATGATTTGTTTGTGTAGGCACAATTAATATTTCAAATGATTCCGGTATATTTAATCTATATTAATCATGTTTCTGTTTGCATGGTTATCTAAATACTAATGCGAGATATTGTTGTGATTGGGTAGTATCGGATCATTAACCAAGTATATCCGAATAATCCTGTTTTAAGAATTTTTTACCGGATTTGTCGTTATCTGTTGCAAAAAACAGAACAAGATTCTCGCAGGGACAGACATGTATCCAAGATTAAAAACCAGTGACAATGGACCCGTTCAAAATACATCGAACAGACTACGGCTATTGGATGAGTTGCCACCAAAACTGCCAGATCCTGTTACTGCAAAAGTCGCTGTGGTCGGGCTTGGATATGTCGGCCTGCCGCTGATATGCGGATTTGCAGAAAACGCTACAGCTATCGGGTTTGATGTTAATCAGGCAAAAATTGAAGAGCTTAAAAACGGTATTGAATATACCGGCGAAGTTACCGCTACCGAATTGCTTTCCGCCGATATTGACCTGACCACCAATCCGGCTGATCTTGGAAATGCGGATGTCATATTGGTGTGTGTCCCGACACCGGTAAATAATCGTAACCGGCCTGATTATGGTGCCCTGCTTTCTGCTTCGCGCAGTATCGGGCAAAATATGAAAAAAGGGGCTGTCGTGGTGTTTGAAAGCACGGTTGATCCCGGGACGACTGAAGATCGCTGCCTGCCTGTTATCGAAGAGGCATCCGGCATGCAGGAGGGGGTCGATTTTTACCTTGGATATTCGCCTGAGCGGGTCAATCCGGCTGACCGGACCCGCAAACTTTCTGACATCAAGAAAATAGTTGCAGGCAGTTCTCCGGCAGTAACAGAATTCCTCATGCAGCTTTATGCAAGGGTCGTGGATGCCGGGCTCTATCCAGCGGCATCGATCAAGGTGGCCGAGGCAGCCAAGATATTGGAAAACACCCAGCGTGATCTTAATATTGCTTTGATGAACCAGTTGATGCCGCTTTATGACAAGATGGGCATTCGTTCCAGCGATGTTATTGCCGCGGCCAGTTCGAAATGGAATTTCCACCATTATCGTCCAGGCCTTGTTGGCGGGCACTGCATTGCAGTTGATCCCTACTACCTGATTGATGCCGGTCGTCGTCATGGCCTTTCCATGGACCTGATTGCAGCGGCACGCGAGGTCAACGAATTTACGCCTTATTATCTGATTGAAAAGCTCGAAGAGTTGTTCGACCAGAATGACCAGTCGATCCAGAACAAACGCATTCTTGTTCTTGGGCGGACGTTCAAGGAAGATTGTCCGGATACGCGCAACTCCAAGACCTTCAAAATGATGGACTACCTTTGGTCCCGTGGTGCCGATGTCTTCAATTTCGACCCGGTTGCCGAAGATGATCATTTTGAGGGTGGGCGCGGAACCAATTTTATCGGCGACCCGGTTGACGAGGGTTCGTTCGACGCGATTATTGTCACCCTTGGCCACGCTGTATTTCGTGAGCAGCTTGATCTTGCTACCCTTATTTCACTTACGCCAAAACAAGCGCCGATGATTGACATGCGCGGCATGTATGAAAGTGACTATGCCAGCGATCATTTCAACTACTGGCGCCCTTGATTTTAATTCACGGATCCAATGCTGTGCATTGGACCCTCCGTCAGGCGGCGCATCAGCGCCGGACCGCTCGTCGTGACTGTTTGAGCATCACGCTCCAAAACTGTTAAAAAATGCAGGACCGGCACCGACAATTCTCGCATCAATTTCCCCGATAACCGCATCATCCCGCCCCACATAGTCAATGCCGGCCAGCACATGGCGGACGGCGTTGATGCGGGCGCGGCGTTTGTCGTTTGATCGCACAATTGTCCACGGCGCATGGGCCGAATGGGTGGCTTCCAGCATTTGATTGCGGACGGCTGTATATTCACCCCATTTGTCCAGTGCCTTTATATCAATCGGTGACAGTTTCCAGGATTTCAGCGGGTTATGCCGCCGGTCGTGAAATCTTTTCAACTGCATTTCCTGCCCGACATTGAGCCAGAACTTGAAGAAGTGAATGCCTTCGCTGGCAATCATCTTCTCAAATCCCGGCGTTTCAACAAGAAATTTTGCATGCTGTTCCTCACTGCAAAATCCCATTACCGGCTCCACGCCTGCCCGGTTGTACCAGGAGCGGTCAAACATCACTAGTTCCCCGTCGGTCGGGAAATGGGAGACATAGCGTTGATAATACCACTGGCCGCGCTCCGTTTCCGTCGGTTTGCTCAGCGCCACTGTGCGGGCATGGCGATGGTTGAGATAGGCGCGAAATGCGTTGATTGTGCCGCCTTTGCCGGCCGCATCACGACCTTCAAAAACAATGACAACGCGCTCATCGCTCTTTTGCAGCCAGGCCTGCAGTTTCACCAGCTCGATTTGCAGACCGTTGAGAGTTTCTTCATATTTCGAGCGCTTCAGTTTTTTGTCATATTCGTAACCGCCGGAGCGGAATGCTTCATCACTAATCCAGTCAGGCAGTTTCGGGTCGTCAAGATCAAAGGAGCGGGTTTGATTATCAATGGTGATTTCTGCCATAAAATTGCCTGAAGCTGGTTGATTTCAGGCAAGCCTAACCAATTCACCTGCCGGCGTCCACAGGCTGAATTTACACCTGGCGCAGGGGATGGTAGTCAGTCCGCGGTTTCGATTCACTGGATATTCCAATCATGACAGCTCCCAAAATTCTTGTTTTTCCCGGTTCAAACCGTTCCGGTTCGATCAACGCACAGCTTTCCGCAACAATTACCAAACAACTTGCGCTGATGGAGGCGGATGTGACCCGGATATCGCTGCTCGACTATCCCCTGCCGCTGTTTTCAGAAGACCTTCAGAATGAAAAAGGCATCCCGGAGAATGTCATGAAGCTTGCACGCCTTTTCGCCTCCCATCAGGGCATCGTCATTGTCACGCCTGAATACAATTCCTCCCTGCCGCCGCTGCTAAAAAATACCATCGACTGGATTAGCCGCGTATCCAGTGATGGAGACAGGCCGCTTGCACCTTATCGCGGCAATATTTTTGCGCTTGCGGCCGCCTCCGGCGGCGGGCTTGGCGGCATTCGTGTTCTGCCCCATTTGCGCGATATTCTGGTCAGCATCGGCGCCCATGTAATCAGTGAGCAACTGGCGCTTGCCGGTGCCCACAATGCCTATGATGATCAGGAAAACCTGAAGCCGGGCCGCTCTCAAGACCTGCTCATTCACTCATTGAAAAATCTGCGGTACATGCAAGGCCATGAATTCATCCTCTGACGCCCGCGACCGGCTGATTGTCGGCCTTGATCTTCCAACCGTCGAGCAGGCAGCAAAAATAGTTGCAGAACTTGATGAAAGTGTCTCTTTTTACAAGATTGGATACCAGCTGGTTTTTGCCGGCGGTCTTGATCTGGCGCTTGATCTGAAATCGCGCGGCAAGAAGGTATTTCTCGATATGAAGCTGCTGGATATCGATAACACGGTGGCAAAAGGTGTCGAAAATATTGCCAAAATGGGCGTTGATATGCTGACTTTGCATGCCTATCCCAAGGCCATGACAGCGGCAGTTGAGGCGGTTCAGGGCTCGTCGCTTTGCCTGCTCGGCGTGACTGTACTTACCTCGATGGATGAAGGAGATCTTCGTGATGCCGGTTATGTCGACAGCCCCCAAGAGCTTGTATTGAAACGGGCAGATCAGGCGCGCAGGGCTGGCATGGGCGGCATTGTCGCATCCGCCCTTGAAGCGCGTGAAATCCGCAAAATTATCGGCGATGAGATGGCACTGGTAACACCGGGAATTCGCCCCAGGGGTGCCGATGCCGGTGACCAGAAACGGATTATGACTCCGGGCAACGCGCTTAATGCCGGTGCTTCTCATCTGGTGGTAGCCCGTCCGGTGGTTGCTGCCGACAACCCGCGCCTGGCAGCGGAAGCAATTCTGGATGAGATGGCGACAGCAGATTCGTGATTGTGAGAATAGTGTGATTCTTGCAGGGTGCGCTGTGATAACTTTGCGAAGAAACTGCGCCGCAATCATCTTCCCTATTGTCTAAATGATTCACTCCATTGGGCAATCAGGATTTCAATATTGCCAGGGCTTCTTTAGCATCAATGCGTCCATCATACAGGGCGCGGCCAGATATGGCTCCTTCGAGCAGGGCATATGCCGGATCTGTCATTTTTTGAATGTCATCCATAGAGGCAAGGCCGCCTGAGGCAATCACCGGAATTGTAACAGATTTTGCCAGTTCCAGAGTTGACGGCCAGTTGATACCGGTGAGGATGCCGTCGCGGTCAATATCCGTATAGATGATCGCTGCAACACCTGCATCTACAAATCGCCTTGCCATGTCTATGACAGTCAGTTCGGATGTTTCCGCCCAGCCTTCGACCGCAACCCTGCCGCCTTTGGCATCAATGCCAACTGCCACCTGATCCGGAAACATTTTTGCCGCTTGGCGTACAAGATCCGGGTCACGCACGGCGATGGTGCCCAATATTACCCGCGCAAGGCCCTTTTCCAACCACGCCTCAATCTGGTCCAGCCGACGAATGCCACCGCCCAATTGCACGGGGAATGAAACCGCTTTCAATATGGCCTCTACCGCCTCCCTATTGCGGCTTTCACCGGCAAAAGCTCCATCAAGATCGACCATGTGGAGGTATTCAAATCCCTGCGCTTCAAATTCCATCGCCTGAGCAGCGGGATCGGTGTTGTAGACTGTCGAGCGGTCCATGTCGCCGAGCTTGAGGCGTACACATTCGCCGTCTTTAAGATCAATTGCGGGGAAAAGAATCATGGAGTCCAGCGAAGAAAATTGGTGATGAGGGCAAGACCGAGGGTCTGGCTTTTTTCCGGGTGAAACTGGGTACCAGCCACATTATCACGGGCAACTATTGCCGTAACCATCCCGCCATAGTCGGTTGTTGCCACAATATTTTGCCGGTTTGCGACTTCGAGGTGATATGAGTGAACAAAATAAGCGTGCTTGCCTTTGGAGCCAGTTTTAATGCCCTTGAGCAGGGGGTGAGGTATTACAACATCAAGTGTGTTCCAGCCGATTTGCGGAATTTTCAACGATGGGTCATCGGGCTTTATTTCAACCACATCGCCCTTAATCCAGCCAAATCCTTCGGTTGTGGTTTTTTCGAGGCCCCGTTCGGACATCAGTTGCATGCCAACACAGATGCCCAGAAAAGGACGTGCTTTTTTCTCCACCGCTTCGCGCAGGGCATCGACCATACCGGATATGCGGCCAAGTCCGGCACGGCAATCGGCATAGGCACCAACACCCGGTAGCACAATACGATCTGATGAAATCACTTCATCCGGTCTGTCGGTCAAAATTATTTCCGCCTCGATTTCAGCTTCTTGGGCGGCGCGTTCAAATGCCTTTGTTGCCGAGCGCAGGTTGCCGGAGCCATAATCGATAATTGCCACGCGCATGGGCTATCTGCCCTCCGGCATTGTCAAAAATTCAATCCCGTTATCAGTGAGTTGCAGGGCTCTATACTTGTCGGGCGATAAGTTCTCACTACCGATGCCGGGTTTGGAGATAGGGCGGCTATAGAAAAATCTGGCTTCTGCTGACTCAAGATTATCACCCTCAATCACTGCAACCAGTGTCCAGTTTTTCCTTATCAGAGCCTTTCGGCGCAACTCGTTGCCTTCGAGAAACAGAAAAAGCCCGGGAATAGCCGTCATTAACAGGGCCAATGTTGCAAAACCGGTAGTAAGGACGAGTGCAAAAATCATTGAGATCAGCACATAAAACAACGACGCCCACCACATTCGATGCCACAATAACCAGAGCAACGGCAATGCCAGCGCCATCAGTGCTTTAGTGTCCGGAATAAACTCGGCCCCCGCCTCCAGCGAAAGGCCTGATCCGTTGGGTGGTGCCAGAACTGAGTAAGTGGCCATTTTCCTATCCGTTCAACGTGCCTTTGGTCGAAGGAATTATGCCCTGTTGGCGCGGGTCAGGCTCTATGGCCATACGCAGAACACGTGCTGTCGCCTTAAAGCAGGTTTCTGCAATATGATGATTGTTTTCTCCGTAAAGATTTTCAATGTGCAAAGTAATGCCGGCATTTTGTGCCAGCGCATGGAAAAACTCGCGGAACAGTTCCGTGTCAAAACTACCGACCTTGTCACGGGAAAATTTGACTTTCCAGATCAGGTAAGGGCGACCGGACACATCTATGGCGGCCCTTGTCATGGTTTCATCCATAGGCAGATCAAGCGATGCATAGCGGTTGATGCCGCGACGCTCACCAAGCGCCTGTGAAAGCGCCTGCCCTATGGCTATGCCTGTATCTTCAACAGTGTGATGATCATCTATGTGGAGATCACCCCTGGCTTTGACGGTCATGTCTATCAGCGCGTGCTTCGACAATTGTTCGAGCATGTGATCGAAAAATCCAATGCCGGTATTGATGTTGAATACGCCGCTACCATCAAGATCAACGGATACGGAAATATCCGTTTCATTTGTCTTGCGAGCGACTTTTGCGCTTCGACTCTTTGTTGCTGTAGCCATGGAATTCTCCAGAACCTGACTTTTTCGCTGCTGTTTAACAGGCAAAACCGGCAATTACCACCGGTTAGAGCAACAATTGACGGGTGAGTGATTTGCATCTTGTTAAAAACAGCATACATATGCGCCACTGAAACCGGGCTTGACCGGGCAAATCAATTACAGGATTTTCCAATGGGCGAACGCGCTTTACCATCGATGCATGCGACCACAATCATAACCGTTCGAAAAGGCGGCAAGGTAGTGATTGCCGGTGATGGACAGGTCAGCCTCGGGCAGACAATTATAAAGGCCAATGCACGCAAAGTGCGCCCGCTCGGCAAGGGAAACGTGATTGCCGGATTTGCCGGTGCCACCGCCGATGCCTTTACCCTGTTTGAGCGGCTTGAGGCGAAACTCGAACAATATCCCGACCAGTTGATGCGGGCCTGCGTGGAAATGGCCAAGGACTGGCGCACAGACCGCTATCTTCGCCGCCTTGAGGCGATGATGCTGGTAGCTGATAAAAAGACCAGCCTGTGCCTCACTGGCAATGGTGATGTACTGGAACCCGAAGAGGGTATCATGGCCATTGGCTCAGGTGGCAACTATGCGCTGGCTGCCGCAATGGCGCTTTTGGACAGTAAATTGAGTGCAGAGGAAATCGCCAAAAAAGCGATGAAAATTGCTTCCTCCATTTGTGTTTACACCAACGATCATCTCGTGCTGGAGCAGCTGGATGACGAATGAGGATCATCTCGACGAGGCAATTTCGCGCGGTATTATTCAGCCTGAACAAGCAACAGCGCTGCGGGAGCTTTCCGGGACGCCGACAGATGACAGCAAAAAGTTCTTCCCGGAACCGCATAGCAAAATGGCGCTTGATGCGGAAGACGATGAAAGCTTCCGATTTGTGTCCGGTTTTAACGACATCTTTCTGGCCCTTGGGGTCATCATGCTGTTATATGGACTTTCGACTTCCAATTTAAGTTCGGGAATGCAGGGTCACCTGATTGCAGCAGCCATTTTGTGGGGTCTTGCCGAAATATTTGCCGGCTGGCTCAAACGTGCGCTGCCAAGCATGATTGTTGCAGCTGCGTTTGTTTATCATGTCCTCAACATCATCAGTATTTACCTGGATGGGCGAGAATTGGCCGGCTTTGCCATACTGGATTTTCTCGGTGAAGGATCCAGCGACGCGGTTTCCTGGTATGTGCTGGTTGCAGGCATCGCAGCAGCATTGGCGATCTATATGCGATTCAAATTACCGTTTGCGCTGTTTCTGGCTGGCTTCCAGGTCGTTTTGATGGCGGTAATCGAGGCTATCAAGCAACTGGACCCGGCAACCTATCCATACTTTATACCATTCCTGTTTGCTATCGGACTCATCATGTTTGCCCTTGCCATGCAGTTTGACATGGCAGACCGTTTCAGGCTCAATCGCTTAAGTGACAATGCATTCTGGTTGCATCTTCTTGCATCTCCCCTCATTGTCCATTCGATTATGTGGCAATCGGCGATCTGGACTATTGGCGCAAGATCTGCTGATCCATCATCTGGCTGGATAGAAATTGCAACACCACTTGCGATCATCGTTCTGGTTGTTTTTGTTGCATTGATGATTGTCGCCCTGATCATCGACCGGCGTGCGATGCTGGTATCATCCTTTATTTATGTGTCGGTTGCGGTAACCTATTTCATCACTCAGCAGGGAGATTTTATTTCCGCCGCCGGCTTTACCCCTGTGCTGATTGGTGCAGCTATCATTGCCATGGGTGTTGGATGGCGACGTTTAAGAAGAATGATATTTACAATCCTGCCACTTGCCTCTATCGAACCCCGTCTTCCACCCATCAAAAGTTAGTACCCGCACATGACAAACTTCTCTCCCCGCGAAATTGTTTCAGAACTTGATCGTTTTATCATCGGCCAAAATGACGCCAAGCGCGCAGTTGCGGTTGCCTTGCGCAATCGCTGGCGGCGGCAGCAGCTTGAAAGCCCGATGAAAGAAGAAGTGCTGCCCAAGAATATTTTGATGATCGGACCGACAGGCGTTGGCAAAACCGAGATATCACGCCGGCTGGCACGCCTTGCCGCTGCGCCATTTGTCAAGATTGAGGCAACAAAGTTTACCGAGGTCGGCTATGTGGGCCGCGATGTGGAACAGATTGTTCGTGATCTGGTTGAGATCGGTATTTCGCTGGTGCGCGATAAAAAGCGCGAGCAGGTCAAGGCCAAGGCTCATCTTTTAGCAGAAGAGCGGGTGCTGGATGCGCTTGTGGGAGAAACCGCCAAGGACAATACAAGAGCATCGTTTCGCAAAAAACTGCGAGAGGGACAGCTTGATGACAAGGAAATTGAAGTCGAGGTTGCTGACCATGGCAGCCCAATGGGCGGATTTGAAATTCCGGGCATGCCTGGCTCCAGCGTCGGCATGATCGATATCGGAGACATGATGAGCAAGGCAATGGGCGGGGCCAGAACCAAAAAACGCAAGACCAGCGTCAAGGAATCTTACGAATTGCTGATTGCCGAGGAATCCGACAAACTGCTGGATGACGAACAGGTGGTAAGCGAGGCCATTACATCCGTTGAGGAGGATGGCATCGTATTTCTCGATGAGATTGACAAGATTGCTGTTCACGAAAAAGGTGGCGGGTCGGTTTCACGCGAAGGGGTGCAGCGTGATCTGTTGCCATTGGTGGAAGGTACAACCGTTGCAACCAAACATGGGCCCGTCAAAACTGATCATATCCTGTTCATCGCGTCAGGCGCATTCCACGTTTCCAAGCCTTCTGATCTGTTGCCTGAATTGCAGGGCCGATTACCGATCCGGGTCGAACTTCGGGCGCTCAATAAAGAAGATTTTGTCCGTATTCTGGTGGAAACCGAAGCCAGCCTGATCAAGCAATATATCGCACTGATGGGGACCGAAGAAATCGAACTTGCCTTTACCGATGATGCAATTGATGCAATTGCCGATATCGCGGTGGAGGTGAATGCATCGGTTGAAAATATCGGGGCGCGGCGTTTGCAAACAGTGATGGAACGCATATTGAGCGATATTTCTTTTAATGCGCCGGACAGGAGTGGCGATGAAATCACAATTGATGCCACATTTGTTCGCGATAATATCGGAGAGTTGGCAAAAGACACAGATCTTAGCCGTTATATTCTATAGGCAGATAGCGATTCGGAACCGAACCGAATTGGAGTATTTATGACGTTTGACAAATTAAGAGCAATCTGGCTGATCCCGGCCATAATGGCGGCTGTGTTATTCACTCCGATTGATTTATTTGCACAAACTGTTGTCCAAGTTCCGCCCGGCAACCGCAATGAAATTCAGCCGGAAATTCCTTTTAGCTCGACCAAGCGCACCCGCTCGGGCAAGAGCACATTTGAGCGAAAATATCAGAAAATCCAAAGAATGCTCAGCCGCAACCAAAAACTGATCAGCAATATTAAAAAGTCGGCGCGCGCATATGGCATTGATCCGATTCACATCGTCGGCGCGCTTGTTGGTGAACACACCTATAATGTGGACGCGCTTGACCGGTATCAGACCTACTATGTCAAGGCACTGGCCTATCTTAATCAGGACCTTTCGTTTCGATACAAAAGGGAAAAGGTGACAGATTTTATCCTGCGCCGGGAATTTTCAAGGTGCAACACAATCAGGTCTAATTACGATCTTTGGTCGTGCCGGGAAGCGGTTTGGAACCAGACATTCAAGGGCCAACGAGTTGGTGGCGTAGCCTATCCCAATGACCGTTTTGGCCGGGTGTTTTTTCAACCGCTTTATGCAGGCCAGACGTTTGGGCTTGGTCAGCTTAATCCGCTTACCGCATTGAAGGTTACGGATATTGTTGCCCGCAGAAGCGGCCTGCCCCGTCTGCAGGCTGAAAATGCGCCGCAGGTATACACAACCATTATGGATCCGGATTCCACGCTGATTTATATGGCCGCTGTCATAAAAAACGGCATGGATGTTTATCGTCGTTATGCCGGTTTCGACATTTCAGGCAATCCGGGTATTACAGCAACGCTTTATAATCTCGGCAATGTAAAATTCCGTGCCCTGGAACTGGCTGCCAAAAACAGGGCGCTGCTGGCCCTGGATGAACTGCCTGAATTGCCTGAAGAAAACTACTACGGCTGGCTGGTCAATAACAAGCTTGATGAACTACGACGGCTTTTTTAGATATTGCTCGAGTTGCACTGTCATTTCGGCAATTTCTGTGCTGTTGAGACCGGCAATATTACGCGCAAGCAGGTTGGCAAATCTTGTTGTCTCCGGTGCCAGACCTCCGGTATCAATCGTTACACGCGGATTTGAAATTGCAGCCAGTTTCTCCAGCTCCTCAGCCTCATCCCAGATCACATTAAAATAGCCGATAATCCGCTGCAGCATGACCCATGTCGGCCGTCCCCGGCGACCATGTTCGAGGGCTGAAAGATAGGCGCTGGAAACGCCCAGCTGTTTAGCCATTTCCTGCTGTGTGATGCCTTTTTTGCGCCGAAGGGCACGTAATCTGCTGCCAAAGGGCGTCAATTTTTAGCCCGCCTCAATCTCACATAAAGAGCACCAGACCCTCCATGCAGCGGATTGGCTTCACGCACGCCACTGACCATTGGAGCAAGTTCACCCGTTGTCAGCCAGTCAGGCACACGCTGACGCAGGATCCCCCTACCCTCCTGCCCATGTTCCGGTAACCCTTTGCCGGTGATTACCAGAACCAGACGGAAATCGCTTGCATGCGCCATATGAATAAATCGGCGTAAGGCAATGATGGCCTGCGGCTGAGTGAGACCATGCAAATCTATACGCCCGTCGATTGAAAATTTTCCCTTTGAAATCCTGCGAACCGTTTTGTGGTCAAACAGATGGTTGGCAGAGGCCTGAATATGTGGGCGAGGCCTGGGCCCGGGATTTTTTTT
>QIIJ01000020.1 GCA_003232595.1 Aurantimonadaceae bacterium
GGCAGTTCGTCCGCAATATTTGCAACATCCGGCCTGTTGCCGGAAGTTTCGCCACCCAGTAATGCAGAAAATCTACTCATCGAAATTACCCTGTTTCCTGCTTACTATGCAGATTTTCGTTTAAAGAAATTCCGGCCAATTCCCGACAGGAAGGTATTTGGCCGGCTTTCTGTTTCAGCCGGACTTGAAAACAGTATCTGCTTTAAATCGCTGACAACGTTGGAGCCGGACTTTACGGCATCAATCGGCCTGGCGGTTTCCACCGCTTCGCGCACAAGCCGGTAGTTATTGGCAATGCCGCCGCGATAATGCGCTCCAAAAGCCCGTTCAAAGTCTGAATTTTTCAACCCGCCGCTAAAATTACTATTGCTCTCAAAGCGATTGACAATCACCTGCGGGTCCTGCTCAACCCCCTTGCGATCAACAACTGCCGAGACCAGCCGCTGGGTCTGGCGAATGCACGGCAGTGTCATGTCAGAAACGATATAAAGACTGCTTGAACCCTGGATAACCGCATCGGTCCATGGAAACCAGAACCGCGGCATATCTATGATTACATTGTCAAAATTGCTCGCTACCAGATCAAGAAGCTGGACAACAACCTCCGGTTTGAAAGATTGCATATCCGTTGGATTACTTGGTGCCGCCACCAGTGAAAGACCGGAATTATGGGTGGAAAGCATCACCTCAAGCAATTGCCGGTCCAGTCTTTCCGGTGCCGTATCAATGGCATAGGCATCGAACCGCGGTTCGATATCAAGATATTCAGCGCATTGCCCATGCTGTAAATTAAGATCAACCACGCAGGTTGATTTACCTTCCGCTTTCATCGCCTCATGCAACAAAAAGCCGGTCTGCAATACCAGTGTAGTTGCACCCACACCCCCGGCCGCCGGCATAAATGTTATGATTTCGGCTTCTGTGCCCGGTGTGGCTGTATTGACGGTTTTAATAGCATTGGCACAAGCTTCGATCACATTGATCTTTTCGTCAGACTTCAGAACAAAGTCCGAGATTTTCATTTGCATTAATATGCGCACGGTGCCCGGATCAAAACTGTTCATGACTACAAGCACCGGCAAAGCATCAATCTCGCCAACAAATCGCTGAAGCACCTCAAGGTCGGTTGTTTGACAATCATTCATGTCAACAATTACCGCGTCAAATTTGGGCCAGTCCACATCACAATTCAGTTGCCCAACGGAAGCTTCCATATGTGCAAGTTCAACAGCTGGAAAATCACCCGCCTGCTCGACCAGCCGCGTCTTGAAATCACCATCCGTTGTGATCAGGCAAATTTTCCTGGCGCCAATTCTTGATGTACTTGCCATATTATTATCCGGTTGATTGTTTTATTGATGTCGATTTGTTGAATACGGCCTGCTAGGGTTTGGGGCCTGACGGCGAAGGTACCGGCACAAGCGAAATCGTATTTCCGCCAGATGTTCCGGTTTCGGGTGGCGCGCGGTAGGCATCGATGGCGTTTGTCGCCTTGGCACCATCTGTGTGTACATGGGTTCGCTCAACATATCTCGGCCACGGGTCCACGGTCTGCAAGGCTGTATTGGTGGCCATGGCGTTGCCAAAACTCGGCGCAATTGCATCCTGACGAACACGATATTCAGCGCAACCAGTCATCACAAAAAATATGGCGACCAGGGTCAGTGATGTGACGGCCTGTGGTTTAATATTTGAATATTTCATGGTCCTGCCTCTAGTTCAGATCAATGATATGGCCAATTGGCAGGGATTGTGTTCCCCCTTTTGCCAGCCGACGCAAAGATTGGGGCGTACGCTCATCCTTGCCGCGCAGAAAAATATCGATGTCATTGCCGGGCAAAGTCGCACTCAACGGGGTCAAAATGCGCTTTCCCGGCTCAATCGGTTTTACCAGGCGCGGCGTAACTATGATCACCAGATCGGTTTCCTTGCGGCGATACGAGACACTGCGAAACAGCGCGCCAAGCACCGGAATATCACTAAGCCAGGGCAATTGCCTTCTGCTGACTTCACGAGAGTTCTGCAGCAGCCCCGCCATCACGAAACTTTGCCCGTCACGCAGTTGCACAGTTGTTTTTGCCCTGCGGACAATCAGACTGGGAATTTCAACTTCACCAAAATTCACTGAATTGGCAAAGTCAATTTCGCTGACTTCGGGCGCAATTTCAAGATTGATAATGCCATCTTTCAGCACGGTGGGCGTAAATTCCAGGCCTACGCCGAATTTCTTGAACTCAACGGTTACACTGCCATTGTTTCCCTGGGCAACGGGGATTGGAAATTCCCCACCGGCAAGAAAACTGGCCGTCTGGCCCGAAAGAGCGACCAGATTTGGCTCCGCCAGTCGCCGGGCAAGTCCCTTTTCCTCCAGGGCATTGATCAAGGCATCGACGGATATATTGCCGGTGCTCAAAACCGTGCCGAGGACCGCACCAAATGGTGAGGCGCCACTGACCAGACCGCCAGCACCCAAAGTGGAGCTGAACCGCCTTCCCAACACATCCCAGCGGATACCGATTTCCTTACTGCGATTGCGTGAGGCCTCAATAAAACGGACCTCCAATTGCACCTGCTGGGAGCTTGTAACAGCAAGTGACGATAAAACCTCGTCGCCATATTTTTCGGCAATTTCCTTTGCCCTTGCAACCGAGGGCGCATCCTTGGCACCGCCGGAAAGAACAATTCGGCCATTGGCGGTTGAGACCTTGATGTTTGATCCGGGCAGCCTGGCGCGCAATACCTTTTTCAGGCTGGTTGTATCATAGGATACTTCGATATCCATCTGGCCTATCAGCTGCTTATCGCGGCCAAAAAGCGCAATACCTGTGGTGCCTATATTGTTACCGAGAATATAGAATGAATTGTCAGTAAGCGGTTCCACATTGGCAATATCGGGATCACCAACCACAATTTCACTGAATGGTTTGTTGGTGCGCACAGTTTGCGGCTTGCCCCTGGTCACCCGCACCGTCGCGGTGGTTGCGCCTGAGCGCAATTTGATTACCCCGTGGTTTCCGGCCAATGCCGAAACCGGTGGCAATACAACTACGCCGGTCAGTGCGACCATGGTCATAGCCAATAAATTTTTCTTCAGGATGTTTTTCATCACACAGCTTCCCGTTCTGCGTATTTTAAAATCACTCACGTCGTTCCCTTTCGGTGCCCTTGGGCACTATCGGCTTATCACCACTCCGTCCCCGGGTGATGACTGGCTTGTAGAATTTCTATTGGTTTGGCACTTCATATTCCTGAGTGGCTTTTGGACGCCGCACGACCACCATTGAGACATTCTTTATGGCTGACGGGGCTGGCACCAGTGAATTGGCCTTCACCGGCTGCGGTGGAACAAAACTTCCAAGATCTGAAAGCTTTATGGTTTTGGGCTCATCAACACTTTGGTCGCCAGCCGAGCGCAACAGCAAGGACAGATCGCCAACCGTTGAGGCAAGTGCTACTTTCTGCGCGTCAATGGAATTCAGTTCCAGTGTTACAGCTTTGGCCACCTGCGGCTGGTCGGAACGCTCATCGGCAAACTGATCAACTGTCAGCACCCGCACCCCCTGCAACAGCAAATCTGCGATTGAACTTTTTTTGTTACGACGACGATCTCCGTCGATACCGGTTTGTATGGTTACCGAACGCGTTAAAACAACGTCAACCCGATCACCCGGCAGAATAAAACCTGCAACCCCGGCCACATCATTGACCCTGATTGTCACGGCCCGGTTGCCTTCGGCGATTACCTGCGAAAGTGAAGCTTTTTCATTCGATCCGGTAATTTTGGAAGAAAGCACCGGTTCATTGATCTCAATCGGACGCAGGGCAACACGCGAACCATCTTTCAGCATTTCTTCTATCGAGCCATAAGCACCCTGAGGCAGCGCATTTTGAGGCCAGGAAATTTCCGTGAGATTGCCGCTTTCCAGAATTGTACCAAAACTCAATGGCTTGCTGGCAACAACAACTTTCCTGAATTTCTGCTCCGGTTTTACCACATCAATCATCGATGCAGCCGTGACCTGCGGCTGGCCCTGCTGATTCAACAGATAGTTGGCACCGAATACAAACCCGCCACCAACAAGCACCGTAAGAACCAGAAATATTATTGCTTTTTTTATCACCGTGCAGCCCCGCTCTGCTATTCTTTGAACGGAACATAACAAGGCGGAATGAATCCCCGCCTAAAGAGTTGGGTAAAATTTGTACTAATTTTACTGCAGGCGCATGCCCTTAGGTAAGTACAACCATAATAAGTACAGTATTCTATCCGGCCAATTCTTCAATCGGCGGACAAGAGCAAATCAAGTTACGATCGCCTCCAACATTGTCGATACGACCAACCGGCGGCCAGTACTTTTGGGTATTATGGAAACCCAGCGGAAAGAACGCCTGATCCTTGTCATAGGGCATCTGCCAGTTGCTCATCAGCAGCAAATGTGTGTGCGGTGAATTTTTGACCAAATTGTTTTCAGGATCGGCTTTGCCTGATTCAATATCGGCAATTTCGCGACGGATGGTGATCAGCGCCTCGCAGAACCGGTCGATCTCTTTTTTTGATTCACTTTCGGTCGGTTCGATCATCATGGTTTCAGGCACCGGAAACGACATCGTCGGCGCATGAAACCCGTAATCTGCCAGCCGTTTGGCAACGTCTTCGACTTTGATACCGCTTTCCGGTGTGAAATGCCGCATTTCGATAATGCACTCATGGGCGACATAACCGCCGGGGCCGGAATAGACAATCGGATAGTGGGGTGCCAACCTGCGGGCAATGTAGTTCGCATTGAGAATAGCAACTTTGGTTGCCCTGGTTAGTCCCTCACTGCCCATCATGGCAATATAGGACCAGGAGATCGGTAAAATCGACGCTGAGCCCCAGGGAGCAGCAGAAATCTGCCCACCACCGGCATCGCTGCCGGCAGCCGGATTAACCCCGTCAATAACTTTGTGGCCGGGCGCAAAGGGCGCAAGATGCGCCTTCATGCCTATTGGTCCGACCCCCGGCCCGCCACCGCCATGGGGAATGCAAAATGTTTTGTGCAGGTTCATATGACAGACATCGGCGCCAATTTCCGCCGGGCGCACCAGACCCACAAGAGCATTTAGGTTGGCCCCGTCAAAATATACCTGCCCGCCATTGTCGTGAATGATCCGGCAGATCTCGCTGATCGATTCTTCAAACACCCCGTGGGTCGAAGGATATGTAATCATCAACGCGGCAAGATCATCCTTGTGGGTCTGGGCCTTGTCGCGCAGATCATCCACATCAACATTACCGTCCTCATCGCACTGAACCACAACCACCTTCATCCCGGCCATGACGGCGCTGGCTGGATTGGTGCCGTGGGCGGAAGATGGGATCAAACAGATGTTACGCTGTCCTTCTCCAAGGCTCTCCTGATAATGGCGGATGGTCAAAAGGCCGGCATATTCGCCCTGACTGCCCGCATTGGGTTGCAGTGAGACCGCATCAAAGCCGGTAATTTCGCACAACATGCCTTCCAGTTCTTCAAACAGCTGCTGATAACCCTGGCATTGATCCAGCGGCGCGAAGGGATGCATGTGAGCAAAATTGCGCAGGGTAATCGGGATCATTTCTGATGTTGCATTGAGTTTCATCGTGCAGGAACCGAGCGGGATCATGCTTTGATCGAGTGATATATCCTTCATCTGCAAAGTGCGGATATACCGCATCATCTCGGTTTCGCTTTGGTATCGGGAAAATACCGGATGCTGAAGGAATTCTGATTGGCGCTGCAATGGTAAAAGAATGCACTCGCCGACCTTTTCATCAAGCTTGTCAATCGACACTTTGTTGAGCGCATTTGTCGAAAAACAGGTCCATACCCGCTCCACTTCCGCAGGACGGGTGGTCTCGTCCAGCGAAATACCGATATGATCCGCATCGACCACCCGCACATTGATGCGCTTTTCGCGCGCGCGCGCCGCCACCCGATTGGCCTGGCCCGGCACCTTGATGGTGATCGTATCAAAATAGCAGTTGGTGACGATCTCATGGCCCATGGCGACCAGCCCGTCGCGCAATATCCCAGTCAAACGATGTACCCGGCGGGCAATCTTCAAAATGCCTTCCGGGCCGTGATAGAGCGCAAAGAAGCTGGCTGTGACCGCAAGCAGCACCTGTGCCGTACAGATATTGCTGGTTGCCTTGTCGCGGCGGATATGTTGCTCGCGGGTCTGCAACGCCATGCGAAGCGCATTATTGCCGTGTGAATCCTTCGACACCCCGATGATCCGTCCCGGAATGGCCCGTTTGTGGGCATCCATGGTGGCAAAGAATGCAGCATGCGGCCCGCCATAACCCAATGGCACACCAAAACGCTGGGAATTGCCTATGGCCACATCGGCACCCAACTCCCCCGGTGGCGTTAACAGCGCCAGAGCCAGGAGATCAGTTGCCATGATGGCGAAGGCCTTCTGAGCATGAATATTCTCAATCACCGTCCTGAAGTCGCGCACCTCTCCGCTGGACCCTGGATAGGACAGCAGTGCCCCAAAAATCTGGTGAGCATCCAGCTCGCTGAATGGGTCGCCAACAATGATCTCAAATCCGAAGGCATCGGCCCGGGTTTTCAGCACGGCAATGGTTTGCGGATGGGTATCGCGGTCAACAAAAAAGACATTGCTCTTTGATTTTGCCACCCGCTTTGCCATAGCCATTGCTTCGGCGGCAGCTGTTGCTTCATCAAGCAGCGAGGCATTGGCCATGGGAAGCCCTGTCAGATCCTGCACCATCTGCTGAAAATTGAGCAGCGCTTCAAGCCGCCCCTGACTGACTTCGGCCTGATAGGGCGTATAGGCCGTATACCAGCCGGGATTTTCCAGAATTTTCCGCAAAATCACCTTGGGTGTAACAGTGCCATAATATCCCATGCCCATCATCGAGGTGAAAACCTCGTTGCGGTCTGCCATTTTGCGCAAATAAGAGAGCGATTCCCGCTCGCTTAACGGTGCGGGAAGTGCCAGCGGACGATCTGCCATGATTGAAGGTGGCACGACCTTCGAGACCAGATCATCCAGAGTGTCAGCCTGCACGACCTTCAGCATATCATCAATATCACCCTGGCGCGGTCCGATATGACGGGGAATGAGGTTTGCACCGGGTCTAAGGTCGTTTAATGAAGGGCGATGATCGGACATGGGGGCCTCTTGGGGGATTTGGAGGAAGTTCGAATTCGTGGGGTAATCCAACGCTCAATCTCCTTGCAGGGGGATGTCCCACATGGAAATTCGCTCGCTTCCCACCTCCCCCTTGTGGGGAGGTCGAAGGCGATGACATCGGCTTCGGGTGGGGGTATTGCGTGCCACAAGTGATTGGCATTACCAACGATATCGCTACCCCCACCCGAACCTTGCCTGCAGCAATGTTCGACCTCCCCACAAGGGGGAGGTGGGAAATGCGATTGTCTAAAACGGCCATCAATAATTCGCAAATTGGTTTTCAATTTCAACTTACCCGACCAGTTCTTTGTAGCTATCAAGATCAAGCAACTCATCCAGTTCAGCGGTATTGGACAGTTTCATTTTATAGAGCCAGCCATCGCCCTCGGCACTTTGATTGACTTTGGCCGGGTCTTCTCCCAAAGCCTCATTAACCTCGGTTATGGTGCCGGACACTGGCGCATAAACATCTGAAGCAGCCTTGACCGATTCCACCACCACCGTATCGCCGCCCTGCTCGACTTCCGCATCGACTTCCGGCAATTCAATGAAAACAATGTCACCCAGCTGCTCCTGGGCGTAGTTGGTGATGCCGACTGTCGCCTTGTCACCATCAACAGTAAGCCATTCATGTTCGTCGGTGTAGTAGGTTTTGCTCATGGGGTTTTCTCCGCTTCTATCGTTTGTAGTTATGGGGGACAAAGGGCAGTGGGTGAATTTCCATTTCGATCTGTTTGTTGCGCACCTCGGCAAATATCGGCCCGTCGCCTGCATCCATTTCAATCATGCCAAGCGCCACCGGACCACCCAGTGACGGGCCAAATCCGCCGGACGTAACCTTGCCAATGGCCTCGCCAGCCGCATCAATCAGTCCGGCACCTGCCCGCACCGGCATTTTACCATTGGGCCTAAGCCCTACCCGCCTGCGCTTGCGGCCATCTGAAATCTTCTGTGCCATTGCTTCCGCACCAATATATTTTCCGCCCTGTCGCAGGGGTTT
>QIIJ01000214.1 GCA_003232595.1 Aurantimonadaceae bacterium
TTGCCGTAAACCGGCACCATTGCCTGTTCGAGGCTGCCTGCCAGATCAGCGATATCGGATCTGCAATCGGTCATTTCGTTCATCTGACTGCCCCCAAAACATCACCAAGGCCGCCTGCCTCCTCGCGCCCGAGCGCATTACGCAACACCTTGAATTTTTGCCGATAGCCATCCTGATCGAATTGATGTGTCACTGTATCGACATAGTAGAGACCCGAATAAAGGTCACCAACGCCTTCAATCACCACCGGCAAACCGGTCTTCAGCACATGGCCATAGATTGTCCCGTCCAATTCCCCTTCCCCGCCAATAGACAAATCTCCCCGATTGGCCATTCCAAGAGCGAGCGCCTCGTTCTCTGCTTCGGTAGCTGTGGTGCGCCGATCAATTCGCGACTGCTGATTATCAGCATTGTTGGATGAAGAACGCGCAGCAATTGATCCCATCATCGGAATATCCGGCTCAACGGTCGCATCACCACCGGGGTCGCCGTTATCATCACGTACCGCATAGGAATAGCGGCGTGGTTGATGGCCATTGTTGACAGGCTTGAAATTACGACAACTGGTCTTTTGACCGGCATAGACCATGATCTGGGGTTGAGGCTCATTTTCAATTCTGAGCGGACCAAAATAGACCTTGCCTTCTTCAAACAGCAGCTCATAGCCGTTTAGCTCGGCCCGCCGTTTCATGAATACAATATCGGAGGAGCGTTGTTTGACGATAATGCCGCTGTGTCCAGGCCCGGAAAGTGGATCGAGCGCAATGCCGGCTTCGCCCGCAAGTTCGTTCAGGATGAGCGTGTCCGATGTCCCCACCGGGTGCTCGCCCCATTTGCGCAGACGTGGCCCCAGGTCAAACAGCGCTGATTGATCGCGGGCAATGATAGTGACCGATGATGTACCGGCATTGGCGGGGAAATCGGGTGTGCCCTGCAGGATAACGCCGCGCATTACCTCTTCTGTGCCGGTCTGAAAATCGGCAATTATTTCGATTGAGTTCCACGGGATCAACCGTTCATCATCGGCAACCAGCCAGCGATCGTTTTCATCGACCGGAGAAATAAAACTGATTGTCGCCTCACTGAAGCAGTCACGCGATGCCTCAACCGCAATACTTGAAACAAAGGGGTAAAGATCGCTGATCTCTTCACCTTCAATGCGAATAATGCATTCGGCTGGTTGAACATAGGCATCACTGAACAGGCTGAACAACATCCTCATTCCTCCTTTGCCGGAACAAGGATGGTCACGCCGCTCATATTCGAACGGTCGAAGGGATCGTCGTCAGGCTGCAGATTTGTGGCCGCAATATCTGTCGCGCACAAAAAGTTCCGGTTGGTATCTGCAATGCGCCACCAGCGGCGATCATCATTGAAAAACTGCATGCCCAACTGATCCATCCGCTCGCCAGCCACGATCCGGTGTTCGAGCACCCCGGTCGCTGGGCCGATATTTCGTGGCATCAGGCCAGGAAAATCGTACCGGCCCAGCGGGTCAGGTTCAAACGGCGCTGAACGTGCGTAGCGTGAAGTGCGTTTTGCCATCAAATTACCCCCGCTACCGCAGTGCCCACTTCATCGGCAAGATGCAGGGTGGAGGAAACCAGCTGACGTATCTTTTCCACGTCGTAAAAGAGATTGGCGCTTTCGATGACCTGCATGCCAAGTGCTGCCTCAGCCCTGATCGGTATGAGGCTGGACAGGTGTGCTTTTTCTTCAATGCTGATCGATGTGAGAAATACCGGCAGCAGATAGTGGCCCCAGAAAAACAGCAGCACAGATGGATGTTCGCGGTGAAACAGGGCCCGTTCTCCACCCGCTCCCAGGCTGGAAAGCACATTTAGCCCCGCCGGACCCTGCACCTTCGGCTCAACCATGGACCGCAGCGTGTCAATCTCCGGCTGTACGCCAAACGTTGCGGCAATCGGGTTACCGTTATCCATCCGGTCAGTGGCATCAAGCAGGATATTGGCCGTAAATTTTTCAGCTTCCATGGTAACACCCTGTGCGGCGCGGGCGGTATCGAATGGCGTTGTAAAACTGTAACCACCGCGATTGGATGGCAGATCACCGTTTTGAACCGATATCTGGCGGCTGCGGGTAATCGTTTCAGGATTAAACTCGAACGACAACAGCAGCGGCGGCAGCGAGAGGCCATATTCAACCAGAATTCCGCGAGTCACCTTGGCCATTGCACCCTCCCTGATCGGGCAGGTTCAGACTTTGAACTGCCCAGTTGGCGATGCACACCCGTTGCAATCCTGTTGGCAATTGCATCATTGCCTTGCAAAGGTGAGGACACTGAAACAGTTTGCGTCAGCCGGGCAATTGCCTGATCTCCGGTTACCGGGGTATCGGCCAATGCGCGTGCCACCGCATTGCCAAGTGCCCGTTCCCGGCCTGCAAATTCAGGCGGCAGATGCAGGGTCAAATTGTCTATCTTCAACATCATTTCCTCCTTTCAGATAGGTCGCGAGGGGTCCAAGGTCGTCAAACGTGTGGCGGGTACCGTCCTTGCACAATTCCCGCCAAACCCCTTGTGTGAGGAGCCTCATATTGACCGGCACCCCCTCGGCGGCGGCCATATGCGCCGCATGCAGGGCTGCATTTTCAATTCCCGCGCCAGTCAGTTGCACCGCTCCGGCCAGCAGATCGAAATTAACCGCATGATCCAGTGGTGCCCGTGGCGGGATATGCCGTCGCCAAAGCCGCTCACGCTCCGGTTTTTCAGGCAGCAGAAATTCCACGACCACCTGAAAGCGGCGCAGGAACGCGCTATCAATGGAACTGCGCAGATTGCTGGTCAAAATGCAGGGGCAGTGCTGGTTTTCAATGCGCGACAAAAGGTGTGATACTTCCATATTGGCATAGCGGTCGCGCGCTTCCTTGACATCGCCGCGACGGCCGAACAGGGCGTCAGACTCATCAAAAATCAATACCGTATCGCTGCCATTGACGCTGTCGAACAGGGCGTTGAGGTTTTTTTCCGTCTCGCCGATATATTTGGAGACCAGTTGTCCGAGATCGACCCGGTAAAGCGGCCAGCCGATTTCAGCAGCAACAACCGACGCCGCCAGCGTCTTGCCGGTGCCGGAAAAACCCGAAAACAGGGCGATGGGACCACCACAGCGTTTCCCCCCCCAGGCATCAACCACCACAGTCCGCTGGCGGATAAATGCAAGATATTCATGCAGCATGCGCAGACAGGGAGGTGAAACAATGAGGTCTTCCCATCCTGCTTTGCGGGTGACTGGCACAGTACCGGGTGGTGGATTTGCTGTTTCTGCCCCGAAAAGTGCTGCCCGCAACCGTTTGCCGCAATGCAAAAACTCCCGCCCCTTATGCCGCTCAACAGATACAAGCCCGAGCGACAGCAGCAGACCATCGGGTCGTATTTCATGCAACAACGCCTCATGGTCCTCGACCGGCAACGAATAGAGCGCCTTGATGAGACGCAGGCTGGGTGCATTGGAGCGGGTTTCACCGGGCAATGCCGCATAGGCAAATGACACGACAAAAGACAATTCCGGTGCAGCAATTGCCGCCAGAATATCCATCGCCAGTTGCGAGAGCTGCGGCAAACCGGGCAAATCCCAGCTTCCGTTTCCACGCGCGGAAAAAACCCTGGCCTGAATTTCCGAAAGCTTTTCAAGATCACTTGCGCCGGTAACAGCACCCGTGCGGGATTGCTGCAGCAATGTGCACAACACCTCAATACGTTCCCATTCAGGCAAAAGCGCATGCGGGTTCATGACCAGATATCCCCGATTGTGATGATCAGTGGATTGCTGCGCCGCAAGGTGCCGTTGTCATTGCGTTCAACAAACAGCAGATATTGGCGTGGTTCCGTTCCCGGTGGCAGATCGACATTGAGCGTTGCCACCACACCTGGATCGGCCTCGGGATCAATCTGCAATTGTCCAATACTGCCTGACTGGGCGGGAATTTGCCTTGTATCCCGGGGCCCGTCCAAATCCACCCAAACACCTTTGGCCGATTGCTGCCAGATTATGTCTATATCTTCTCCATCTGGTCCGGCAATCCACACAGGTACTGATGCGGGTGCTCCGGCGAGTGGAAACGACAATGTCTGGACAATCTCATTTGTTGCCGAAATCAGGGTGACCTGCGGCACCCAGTTGACATCGCTGCCAGCCTCCAGTTGCGGGCTTGGGATCACACCGACAGGTAATACCGGGTCATCCCTGGCCTCAAGGTCGGCACGGCTGTCCAGCGACAATCCACCGGCAACCAGAGGCGCATCAGGTCTGACAAACCGACGCGGTTCTATCGGGATCAGCGTAAACTCGTAAAGCAGCGATGGTCGATAGGTCGTGTCGCCCTGGGTCGACCATATCTGATTGATCTCATCGCTTGAAAGCGGCGATAGAATGGCCCGCAGATAAACCCCCAGGGCATCGTCATTCATCTCCGGGCTTTCATAGAAATGTCGCAGAACCTCGCCCAATACCCTAAAATCAATTTCGCTTTCGCTCACTTGAACTTCTACAGCATTGGTTCCCTCTCCGACTGTTTCTGAACCGGCCGCCGAAAAGGCGGTGATCATGCAGAAAGTTCGCACCTGCCAGCGATTATGCAGCGCGTCATCACCGAAAAGGCCGGACGGTTCAAAGCGATAAAAGAACAGGTTGAGATAGCCTCTGCTGGCATTCGCTTCTCGTGTCTTCATCAGGCTGGAAGGTGTGTCGACGGTTACATCGTATGTGTCATCGGTTGTAAACAATGCCGACGCCAATCGGGCGCGAATAAGTTCCGTGACATTTGACAAAATGGAGGGAGCCGGAATCGCCATTCTACCAGTTCCTCAAATAACGCCGGGACGCGATGCTGCTGCCGGAATAGGAAACCGGGGCCAGGGGTTTTCTTTGCGGGGCTGGTTTCGGTGGATCAATGCGAATTTCCAGAGAGCCGATGTGAACTTTAGGCACCGCAGTTTGAACTGGTTTATTGGTAGCGTGTTGGCGGTTTTCGGGGTGTTGCATCAATGCCTGCCGAGGGTGATTTCCGACATCAATCATCGTCGCGATGATCGCCTCGGCAGCAGACTGCAATGTCGAAGAATGCGCCGCATCTGCCGGTTGTGGCGGCAAGGTTTCCGACTGTGGGGATGCTTCGGCATTGGGAGATTCTACCGACATCATGGCTTCAGGATTGTTTTCCGAAACTGCAATTGCCGGAACCGCCGTAGTCGATACAGGCGGCTGCGGTAACTTGCCGGATGTCAATCCGGAAGATGGCGAACTGGCTTCCTGTGCAATCTGCCGGGCAATTGTGGTCGTTGTCTTTGACCTGGAAGTTTCCTTTGTCGATATTGGCTCTTTGCCGGTGTTGGGTTTTTCAGACACGGCCTTGACCATCGCTGCCACAACTTCCGGTTTTTGAGGGTGCGATAGAACAGTCTTGCTTTGTCCGTCGTTAACTCCATCCAATGTATTGTTGGGATCGGGCCGTTCTGCTGTTGGTGCGGTTGCAATGCCAGCCGGTGCCGTCAGATCAGCACTTGCCAGAACATCGTCATGTTCTTGCGGCTGATCGACACTTTCCCGTAAGGCAACAGCAATCGATTTGGCCGGTCGCATATCAACGGGGGACTGCCCCATCGTAGTTGGTGGAGACTGTGCTTCTGGAAGGCCATGTACATGCTCCTCCTGAGGCAATTGTGTACCTGCAATCTGCTTGCCAGGCAATTCTATATCAGGCACCCGGGTGCTGCGTACCGGCAAATTGGCATCCGCCGCGACTGCACGGAACAGACTATTCTTGCTAAAATTTATGCTGGGCTTTCGGCTCATTGGAGATATTCCTCTGTCAGGCCGCCTTTTTCATTGGAAATTCGCGCAACATAGGCCTTGCGGCGCTGGCGCGAGAGCACAAGAATATCCATTTCGCTCCAGCCGTATGCGCTGGCAATAGTGTGCACATCGTCAAGTGGACCACCCGCAAGCTGCCGCAGCCACCGGGTAACATTGATGGGTACAAGATTGGCCGAATTGCATTCCGGACAATCAGCCGCCACACAAAACGGCATGGCAGGTGCCATGTCTTCAATCGCCGCCTCTATTTTTGCCACCCATTTTGCGGGGAACTTTTTTCGTTTCGTTTGGCTGTCACGAACTGACACACAACGCCAGAACAATTCCCTTGCAGCAGCACTTTCATCATCAATACCGGCAACCGCGAGTTGATCACCGCCAGTCGGCACAGAAATATCAACAGCTTTTCCGTCAATTTCTATGGTGGATTTTGGATATCCTGCCCTTGCGCTCGTCACTGGCAAATCAGCAAGGTCAACTGAAAAATCAAATGGTTCTGAGCATTTTTCACAGTCATAAGTGAGCCATTGCAACGACATGCCAAACCGGGCGGCAAGTGCGGCAAGCACAAATCGAAGATCAACCACACTGAGTTGCTCAAGGCGTTTCAATTCAACCGCAGCAGATCCGACAGACTGAACTGCGCTGGCCGCACATCGCAGCATGATTTCGGGAACATTGCGCCCGGTTGCATAAATCAGAGCAAGATCAAGTTCGAGCGCACCGTCAATTGTGCGCCAAGTAATCTGCTTTGAGACCCCGCCATCCGCCCGTGCCAGTCCTCCAGGTAGCTCCATGGCATCAGCTTTCTGTCGGCTCGCCAACCGATAAGTCGCGTTGCCATCCCTCGTGCTGAATGGTCAGGGTCTGGATGCCAACCGTATTCATGGCGTTTGAGTCCAGATCCGGCAAAGCCTGAAATTCTGAAACCCAGGCGCGATTGATCTGATAGGCAAGCGCTGGCTGGCTCTGTAAATTGAGCACTTCAATGACCAGATTACGGCGAAAATTCTTCAGGGATATTGCGCCATCGCCATCCAGATTGTTGATAAGATTGGCCCATTCTTCAAAGCCGTTGTCGTGAGTAAGGCCCTGTTCAAGGGTGATTGGTTCATAGCTCGTACCGCCAGGCAGTTTGCGCACATGCGATAGTTCGCCCGCCGTGCGCCAATCTACCGCTTCGGTGGTTCGTTTTAGCGCCGACATCTTCGAAAGACCCGCAACCTGGGTGCCGTCGATTACCACACGAAACTTGAAAGTCCGATACGGATCGTAGCGGTGAGTATTTACTGGGAAAAGTGGGGCAGCCATGTTTCTGTCTCCTGTTGACTTATTGCTGGCCGACAATCTGCTGTAGGCGCACGATCACAAATTCTGCTGGTTTGACGGGGGCAAAACCGACAAGGACAACCACTCGTCCGGCGTCAATGTCTCCCTGGGTCATGGTGTCGCCAAGGCCGCAGCGGACAAAATAGGCATCCGAGGCTTTTTCGCCCTGAAAGGCACCGGCACGGAACAAGCCGTTCATGAAATTGCCAATATTAAGCCGCAGCGATGACCAAAGAAGATGATTGTTGGGTTCAAACACCGCCCATTGAATGCTCTGATAAATTGATTCCTCAATCATTATTGCCGTGCGCCGTACCGGTACATAGCGCCATTCCGGGTCTGATTTGGTAGCCAGGGTTCGTGTCCCCCAGATCACTGCATCCGAAATTATCCGTCGGATACAATTGACCCCAACCGGGTTGAGACTGTCCTGTTCATCGTCGCCAACACGAATAACCGTGTCGGAAATACCCGATACGGTGGCTTGAAGACCTGCCGGCGCTTTCCACACACCACGGCGCCCATCAGTTCGCGCCCACACTCCGGCGGCAAAGGCCGATGGCGGCACGTTGACAATCTGTTGCCGGTCAGCACGCAATTCGGGATGGTAATGCGGGTTTGCAACTTCAACCCAGGGATAATAGGTCGCTGAATAAGTCGATGTCGGGAAACCTTCATCAAAAAAGGACTTACTCGAGGTGAATTCCAGTGACGGGTCCGGGTCGATGATCAACATGCGGTTTTTCATCCGCGTTGCGTGGCTGAGAAATGCCTGAATGTTGTCTTTTGCCGCAACCGCACTGTCCTGCCAGGACTGGCCGGGCATCAAAATGATGCTGATATCACGGATCTTGAGCAGCTCCTGGTGCAATGCCGAGTTGCTATATTCAGCAGGACCTGGCAGTGAGCCTACCGATCCACCATCCAGTGTGGCCTGTGA
>QIIJ01000478.1 GCA_003232595.1 Aurantimonadaceae bacterium
TTTTAACTATTTCCACACCAGATGGGCAATAACATTTTCGATCATTCGCTGACCTGCTGCACCGCCAAGCGTCATGATACTTTCAGGATGAAACTGCACGGCAGCGACCGGTTCCGATTTGTGCTCAATGCCCATGATGATGCCGTCTTCAGTTTCCGCCGTGATAATAAAATCCTGCGAAAGCGTCGCAGGGTCGGCAAAAACCGAGTGATAGCGCCCGACGGTCACATCATTGTCAAGACCGGAAAACACCTTGCCCGGATCGTTGATACGGATGCGTGAGGGTTTACCATGCATCGGCACTGCAAGCTGGCGCAATTCTCCACCCCAGGCCTCGGCAATCGCCTGCAATCCGAGACAAACACCAAACAGCGGAATGCCGCGTTTGCGTACATGGCCAATTGTTGCCTTGCAGTCAAAATCTTCAGGTCGCCCCGGCCCCGGCGACATCACCACAAGATCAGGCGCGACCTTGTCGAACACCGCGCCATCAACAGGCACCCGCACCGTCACAACTTCCGCACCGGTCTGGCGGAAATAATTGGACAATGTGTGGACAAAGGAATCCTCATGGTCGATCAGCAGAATTTTTTTGCCCCTGCCCACCATGGCAGCCCCGCGTCCGGCAGTCGCATCACTTCCAGCCCCCTCCCCGCGAATGGCAGCCAGCATGGCCGAAGCCTTCAACTCGGTTTCCTTTTCCTCCTCGTCAGGATCGGAATCAAACAGCAAAGTGGCACCCGCACGCACCTCGGCCATCCCGTCCTTGATCCGCACGGTGCGAAGCGTCAGCCCGGTGTTCATATCGCCGTTAAAGCCGACAATACCGATTGCCCCGCCATACCAGGCCCGCGGACTGCGCTCATGGGCCTCGATAAACCGCATTGCCCAGAGTTTAGGTGCACCTGTCACCGTCACTGCCCAGGTGTGGGACAAAAAAGCATCAAACGCATCCATGTCCTCGCGCAAGCGGCCCTCGATATGATCAACCGTGTGGATGAGCTTGGAGTACATTTCGATCTGCCGCCGCCCGATAACCTTGACCGATCCCGGTTCGCAAACCCGGCTTTTGTCGTTGCGATCCACGTCCGAGCACATGGTCAACTCGCTCTCGTCCTTCTTGGAATTGAGCAGTTTAATCACCTGTTCACTGTCGGCAATGGCGTCTTTTCCGCGCCGGATGGTACCGGAAATCGGACAGGTCTCGACCCGGCGTCCGGTAACGCGCACAAACATTTCGGGCGAGGCCCCGACCAGATATTCGCTATTACCCAGATTGAAAAAGAACGAATAGGGCGACGGGTTGATCTGTTTCAACCGCTTGGCAATGGCCGAAGGCGGATGGGCACATTTTTCGTAAAACACCTGGCCCGGAACTACTTCGAACAGATCGCCGCGTTTGAATTTTTCCATCGCCGTGCGCACAAGCGCAGCATATTCGCCCGGTTGATGGTCCCCGCGTGGCAGGTCGTTTTTCGCAGCCACAAACGGCACATCATCCCCCTCGCGCGGCAGGCCTGTAGTCGATTTTCCACCGATCTCGAAGTCATATCGATCATGCCATGCTTCGGCCGAATGATGATCAACCACCAGAATTTCATCCGGCAGATAAAGCACCAGATCACGTTGATCATCAGGGCGCTCCAGCGAAAACTCAATCGGGTCAAACTGGAATGTCAGATCATAGCCAAAGGCACCATAAAGCCCGAGATTGGCATCCTCCGGCGATTTGAACAGACTAACAATGCTGCGCAGAACCGAAAATACGGTTGCCGCACGCGAACGTTCATCCTCGTTGAGAATCCTGTCAGGCGTTTTGACCGTCAGATCAATGCGGGCGTCGCTGTGAGAGATTTGCGCGATATCCTTGTGCCCTTCCAGCACTGCACCAATCGCATCAAGCAAAACTTCACCGCGCGCATTAAACGCCTCAAGCCACATGACACGGCCCCGTGCGGTTATTCCCAATGGCGGGTCGATAATGGCCGTATCCCAGCGGGTATAACGGCCCGGATATTCATAGTTGGAGGAAAGCACCGCGCCACGACGGCGGTCGAGTTTGTCCACATAGGACTGAACGGCGTTATCATAGGGTGTCGAAGACCGGGTCCGGCTAATCACAACACCGCCTTCAGTTTTATAGGTTTCATCCGCTTGCATAGTTGTTCACTTTCCAATTGCTCCGGCACGGACACAAAAAAACCGCCCGGTATCCCGAAGCGGCTTCAAATCATGAATACAAACACGAGGAGACAGGCCGCTGTTCAGCAGACCCACCACCAGGAAATATTTGCAGTCACCATATTCATTTAAAAACAGATACAGCCGAAATCGGAAAGGTGCAAGGGGGTGTTGACGAATGGGATGGGGTTTCGTGATTTGGTTTGTCATACTGCGCCAACAGGCTGCGAAGAGCAGTCCGGTGCCAATGCACCGCCCCCGCGGAGGCCCAATGCGCAGCATTGGAATGGCCGCGAGCGAAAACAAGAAGCGTGGCGGGACCAAGACCGCGTCGGGGATAAAACTGAAATAACAGGAGACCCGATACGGGCGGATTGGACCGGGTCTCCTGAAGCACCTGCTAGGCGCGCAGGCAGCAATATTGCTGAAGTGTTGCAGGGGGGATCAGCAATATTGTCTTGTCAAATGCGAATCAGTTCACAGCCGACACCCCATGTTAAATACTATAAGTTGCATTTTGTAAATACGCTATCTTTAAGAGTATCGTCATTACCTTTTGAGTACATCCCGGATTTCAACAAGGTTGGCCCGCACGCCGTGCAGGTAGACACCAATAGTTGCAAGATGCGACGGCATAATAAATGCGGATTCAGATCCATTGGAGATAATAAGCGGCTGTACGTTCAGCGCCGACCGCAACTGTTCCTTGGTCTTTTCCCAGGTTCTTTGCAAAGCTCGTTCAGAGAAAACAGCGCCAAAATCACTGTGCGTTGCTCTGACAATGCCATTATAGGCATAGAGCTGGCCATAGGCGAACCAGAATCTGTCATCCGCCCTGGTATCAAACCAACCGGCATCAGAATATTCCATCCGGGCCCTCAGCAAATCGGAGGTCGAGCCGATATCACCGACGATTCTGTCGATAAACTCCAGCAGATTATCGGCCCGGGCATCCATGGTTGCTTCACAGCGAACCATCCGTTCGTTAAATTTGCGGAAGTTTTTTATTGCGCTCCTGAATTTTCGCGGCGCCGGTTGCTGCAAACCACCACTTCCCACGTACCATGCATCCTCATCATAATGGATATCGCTGCGGGCATCCTGCAGGTTTTGGTCAATTTGCGATGTTCCGCGAACACGGGCAATCTTATCCACAAGCTCAACGGCAGTTCTGCGCACCGCGCGGTTTATGCCAAGTTGAAACGCGGCCTTGTTGTCCAGAAATGGTGTGCGTTTCCAGGAAAGCCCAAACAAACCGAGTTTGGTAAGCAGCTTGGAAGGCATCCATTCGTTCTGATTGACATTAAAATCAACAAGATCGGCAGTCACTTCAACAATTGCCGATGGTACGCATGTTTTGGAGCCTTCCCCGCCAATGAGATCACCCGGTGCAATCTTGCGGTCTTCAAACTTGTAGTTTTCGGCATATTCAGGATCAAATCCGACCCAGCGTTGGGTATTGTAAATAAAGTATCCGTAAGACACCACAAGCGTAAGGAATATGATCAGCAGGGGGCCTCTGATCAGCCACTTCTGGCGTTTGTACCATCGCCTTATCGTAACAAACGGCCACAATATCCAGGCAATCACGATGCCGATGCCACGACCGATCTGATAAAATATCTGCGAAACAAAGTCTATTACGGGGTCAAGCATGGAAATCCTTTACAAATCAAACAGGCGTTTGCGATATTTCGCCTTGTTGGAGAAATAGTCCTTGCGGATGCGCTTCACAACATATTGCCGGTACTTTTTCGGCCAGCTCATATAGTCCACATAAAACGCGGGCTTGTTGAAAACAAACCGGCTCATAAAATCAAACGGCACATAGTCGGCAATCAACCGATTGACCAGCCATTGATCCGGGTGACCGGGTTTCGCCCGCGACAGCAAAAACCGGCCGCGCGCATCAATTTCTTCAAGTTCAATCCGCGACCAGTTGGAAAGCTCGCGTTTTGCCCAGTTGAGAAACGGCAATGTGCCCTCACTTTCAAAGATTTCCGTGTTGCGGTTGACAAAAGACTTGATCCAGCGCCGGTCGCTGGTTGGTTTTTCATCCGGTGCAATTTCGGCTGCAATGCTGCCAACAAGCATATCGGCACGGTGTTCGATAAAGTCACTTTTTTCAATCCAGGACCCGCGCGGCACATCCACCCGCCCCGTTTCCAGCAAAAACCGATAAACAAGCTCATCATCACGGACATCAATATAACTCACCTGCCAGGGCCGCGAGCGTTTAAAACCGGGCGCAGAAGGGTCGCAAATAACGGTTGTCTGTTTTTGATCGATAAATATATACAGCCCGCCAAAATGCCGGGTCCAGAAAGTGTTCTGCCGAAAAATCACCTCCTCCGGCACCAGTCGGTTCTGGCGGATATCGCCGGTCGATGTGGCCAGATCGACCATCCGATTGAGCATTTTGTCATTGCGCCAGGCATCAGGCTGCTTTTTCAGTCGGTCAACCAGTGTACGCAATTCGGTTGCCTGGGCGGTCAGATCATTGGCGGTAAAAACCTTGAACTCGACCTGTTCGATCGAAAGAAGATCTTCAATCGTTTCCGCCTCAAGCACCGAATCTTCTATCTCCCCGTAAAGCACATCCTTGATCGTCAGCACCTTGATGACCTTGGCGTTTTTCTCAAAAAACAAGTGCATCAGCTGACCGGTATTGGAAAATGCGGTATGAATAACCGGCAGTTTCAGCTGATCCGGAGAAAGAATCACAAACCGGCGGTTGATCAGTTTGGGATCAAGATAAGACTTGTCACCAAGCTCCTCAGCCACTTCAGGCGAATAGCCGACCATATCGATACGAAATTTTTTGAGTTTTGTTTCTGGCAGGCCAAATCCCTTGAGCGCCTGATTATAGCGCTCAATGAGATGGGGTTCTGCAATTGTCAGCAGTTCCCCGTTTATCAGCTTGTATTCTTCCAGAAGTTCCATTGTCGATATGGTCTATACGGACCAGTGCCCCTTGCTCTTCAGTTCGGTAATCTCACGGGCCGCGCGTTCGCGAAGTCGTTCATTGCGGATCATTGCCTCAACACCGGCATTGTCGGATTTATCCGTGTAACGGAACTCGGAATCCGCGTAACGATTGATCTCCTGCATAACCATATCCATGGTAAACGGACTACGCATTTCCTTGATCATCGCCAGTTTTTCATCATAGTTTTTGTGCATAAAGGCTTCAGGTGTTTCAAACCACTCGTCGGGCAGTTCAACGTCCATCGCCCGCATTTTTATCGCATCAGTGATGTTCTTGATCGCCCGCCCGGTAAACCGCGGCTCGGCCTCCTTGATCATGTGCAAATAGGTTCCAACATCAGCCATGGAACCCGGTTCGCCGCTGTCTTCCATAAACCGGTCATAGATTTTCTGAAGCCCTGTTTCCTGAGGTTTGATATAGTCCGCATAAGCGCTTGCTACGGCCTGTTGTATCGCCTGCGCCTCAAACAAATCATGATCACCCAGCGGGATCGAGTGATTTTTTCCGGCCAGAAGTGCGAAAATATCGATATAGTCATCCCGCGTTTGTGGACCGTCAACCAGCCAGCGGGCCCCTGCCCTCTGGCGCAGAGCATCGTCGACATTTTCCGGATAGTTGGAAAACATCCCAAACGAGCAATTGCCGCGAATAACGGTAGTCGCACCGGCAAAACTTTCCATCAGCACGGCAGTCACCTCCTGCTGCCCGGCCGAAGCGCGATCATCAGATCGTTTGGCTGCCACCTGATCGATATCATCGACCGTTCCAAAGCCAATTGTCCGGCTGGACAGCACATTGGTGACGAACTGCTTGCAGTTTTGCCCCGATTTACCCTGATAGGAGGAAATCTGGTCAACGCCAAAATTCTCGTAGTGAAAACCGTAGCCCGCCATGGCGCAATAGTCGTTGATCATGCCGGCAATCATCTGAATGAGTATGGTTTTGCCGGTGCCAGGCGCACCGTCACCAATGAAGGTAAACAGAAAGCCACCCAACTCGGCAAACGGGTTCATCTGTCGGTCAAAGTCATAGGCCATCAGCATTTTGGCCAGTTTCATCGCCTGATATTTGGCAATGTGATTGCCGACGATCTCGTCCGGCTGCTTGAAGGTCATGATCAGCGGCTTCTGCTTGGCACCCGGTGCCACATCAAAACCGTTCAGCTCAAACCCGTCATCATCAAGTCTCAAATGAGTATCTTCAAAGGCTCCAAGTCCGGAAAATCGCGATTTTCGCTGCAACAAACCATCAAGTGCTGCCCGCGCAAAAGCCCGCGCCCGCGCCATCAGCACCACATCATCAGCACTGCCTTCAATGGCCCGCTCAAGCCCGGCGACAAGCGTTTTCAACACATCCTGCGGCGTGTCAAAATCAAAATCAGGCTCGTCCACATCGTTGGCGGGTTCACCCACAGCTTCAATCATCTGCAACAGATATGCCGCAAAGGAAAATGCCGCCACATAAGCACTGGCCTCAAGCAGCCCGCGATATTGTTCCGCCTTGTCGCCGGAAAGCGGCGATGCAGCATTGCGCGCTGCAAGGCTTTCAAGCGCAGTCTGGCGTGCATAAACATCGCCAATAGCAAGAGCAACAGCTATACCGCGGCGGGATTTATAGACCAGCCCGTGCTGGGCAATAGACAGCATCGTATCATTGGGCGAAACCGCAGAAATTGTCTTGATCAGCTCGACCTTGTTAGACTTTCGTGTGCCCGTGCTCGAGACTGTCGAGACAAACCGTCGCCGTGTACCGGCAATCTCGGTTCGGCTTTTATTGTCATCAACCTCCAGCACAACACAACGTGTGATCAGGCTCTGGGCGGTCGACAGATGTTTGGTAACATCTTCCTCATTCAGATTGGTCAGTCCAATATCCATCATTTTCCCTTGCAAAATTCAAAACATCCAGGCCGGTGTCACTACAGTTTACACATCCCGCAAAACCTCGCCGCCAGAAACAATATGGGTGTTATAGCCGTCGAAAATTTCATCCTGCTGACCTGCCGAATAGATCGCCTGATAAGCCTCATGCGGCACCAGTGCATGGCGCTGAAAATCGCTTACACCCTGGCGCACACTTTCCAGATCGTCGGTGTTGATATGGTATTCTTCACGCGCCGGCGTACTGCTCCACAGCCCCCGTTTTGCCGGGCGCTCGCGCACCGAATATATTTCTTGCACTGTCCAGGTCATCATCCACGCATTCTCCGGTTTGTGCACCTTTCCCAGAACATTGTCGACATTGCGCCCGTGCTCGGTAATCCCGGCACTGTAAAATGGCCCCAATACAAATCGGTACAATTGTTTGGGATGCAGGTTTTTAAAATCCTTGTCCATATTGCTGGCAATGGTCGAAAGGGTAAGGCCATAGGACGAATTCTTTTCGCAAAACTCGTCAAACCGCCTTGCCAGATCTGGATTGAGCAAACCCTCGACCGGCAACGGGATATCCACATCCTTGTTGATCTTGCCATTCCGCTTAACCAGTTGCCTGATGAGTTGGTCGGAAGAATCTTCAATCGTTGCCACATAAACGAGTGGCAGATTGGAGCTTCCATCAAATGCAGCCCAGTGCACAACATAAAATGGCCTTTTGGTTTTTGCATTGACAGAAACCCGCACCGTGTTTGGCAAAACCAGCGGAGGAAACAGCGAACCAGAACTGAGATTCTCCAGATAGTTCCGCTCCGCCATCGATTGTTGAAGCGCCAAGGGAAACCGCTTTTTGCGCAGGATAAAATCAACCATCTCATCGAGCAAGGTTTCCTCATCTGGAAGTTCAGCCAGGTTTTTGGATGCCTTCTTGCGATCATTGTCCAGAGCCAGCACATGCTGATAGGTCGGAAAACCGCTTTCAGCACGCGAAATACGAAACTTTTTTACGTAGGAAAGCTGGTTTTCCCAGGC
>QIIJ01000104.1 GCA_003232595.1 Aurantimonadaceae bacterium
CAGAATTGAAGGCAGATATCACAAGGATTGTTCCCTGACCACACCCCTGTTATAAAGCGTCAATGTCCCCCCGCCGCCATTGATCCATGGTTTGAAGCCTGAATTCGTTGAAGTTGCCAGTAAAAATTGCCTCACGCATTGCGGCCATCAATTGTTGATAATAAGCCAGATTGTTCCAGGTGAGCAGCATGCCGCCGAGAGCCTCGTTGCAGCGCACCAGATGATGAAGATAAGCGCGGCTGTAATCGCGGGCAGCCGGACAATCAGATTGCTCATCAAGAGGACGATGATCTTCCGCATGGCGGGCATTGCGCAAATTAATTTTGCCAATTCTTGTATAGGCGGTACCGTGGCGCCCTGCCCGTGTCGGCATAACACAGTCAAACATGTCGATACCACGCGCTACCGACTGCAACAGATCGTCCGGCGTTCCGACCCCCATCAGATAACGTGGTTTTTCCTGTGGCAATACCGGACAGGTTATGTCCAGCATTTTAAGCATGACATCCTGTGGTTCGCCAACCGCCAGCCCGCCAATTGAATAGCCTTTAAGATCCATCTGCCGTAAGGCTTCGGCAGAGTGAATGCGCAATTTCGCGCAATCGCCACCCTGAACAATGCCAAACATTGCCCGGGTGTGTTTGTCAGCCTGTAGTTCAAAGGCAATGGCGGAACGCTCGGCCCAGCGAAGCGACAATTCCATTGCCCGTTCAATTTCCGCCTCATCCGCCGGAAGCGCAATACACTCATCAAGCTGCATCTGGATATCTGATCCGAGCAGTGCCTGAATTTCTATCGAGCGTTCCGGCGTAAGTTCATGAGAAACACCATCGATATGGGATTTGAATGTAACCCCCTGCTCGCTCAGTTTGCGCAATTTGGCCAGCGACATTACCTGAAACCCGCCGGAATCGGTGAGTATTGGATACGGCCAGCGAGCAAATTCATGCAGACCGCCCAATTTTGCCACCCGCTCTGCGCCAGGCCGCAACATCAGGTGATAGGTGTTACCAAGAATAATATCGGCACCGAGATCACGCACCTGGTCCATATACATTGCCTTGACAGTTCCAGCGGTACCAACCGGCATAAATGCAGGTGTTCGAACTGTGCCACGTGGCATGGAAATTTTACCACAGCGCGCCAGACCATCTTTCGCGGTTATTGCAAACTGAAAATGGTCTGTACTCATGAAAGCGCCGGAAACAACAGGGATGAATCACCATAGGAATAAAATCTGTACTTGTTGTCAATGGCGTGTTGATAGGCCCGTCTCATGGTTTCGAAACCGGCAAAAGCTGATACCAGCATGAACAGAGTAGAACGCGGCAGATGAAAATTTGTCATTAACACATCTACGGTTCTGAAACTGTAACCGGGTGTTATAAAAATATCCGTTGTACCCGACCAGGGATTGATCGCACCATTTATACCGGCAGCACTTTCCAAAAGGCGCAAAGACGTGGTGCCGACACTGACGATGCGGCCACCGTTTTTGCGGATACTATTAAGCTCTTCGGCCGTTTTTTGGCTTACAACGCCCCATTCTGAATGCATTTTATGATCATTGGTATCAGCGACCTTGACCGGCAGAAACGTCCCTGCCCCCACATGCAATGTCACGAAGTGAGCAGAAATATCATTGGCCACAAGTGAGGCCATCAGTTCCCTGGTGAAATGAAGCCCGGCGGTCGGTGCGGCAACGGCACCGTCTTCGTTGGCATATATGGTCTGATAGTCCTGACGGTCCCGGTCATCTTCGGCGCGTTGTGCCGAAATATAGGGCGGTAGTGGAATGTGGCCAACGTCGGCCAGCGCCTCATCAAGATCAACATCGGCACAATCAAATTCTATCTCAACCTCTCCATCTTGTCCTTTGACAACAATTGTTGCACTCAACGCGCGGGATGAAAATGACAAATGATTGTTGCTGAATTCCAGGCGGTCGCCTGACTGCAATTTTTTTGCCCCCCTGGCAAAGGCAAGCCACCGGTTTCCGCTGAGCCTCATATGCAGGGTCAAAGAAATCTTTGCCTCTAAAAGGCCGCTCGGGGTTTGTCGCAGGCGCAGCCCCTCAAGCTGGGCCGGAATAACGCGGGTATTGTTAAACACCAGCGCATCACCCGGTCGAAGAATATGTGGCAGGCTGGCAACCGTAGCATCCTGCATGTGGCCAGCCTGGGGCTGATTAACCACCAGCATCTGCGCGGCATCGCGTGGAAAAACCGGTCGCAAGGCAATGCGCTCATTCGGCAATTCAAAATCAAACCGGTCGACGCGCATTTCCCGGCCTTTCAAAACACAAAGAAAATGCGGGCTCTGATCAAACAGAACCCGCAGGATCGTATTTCTGCAATACTGAAACTATTTGCTGGCCTTGTCATTGTTATCCCCTGCATCAGCAGGTTTTTCATCAGCCGTCGTATCTGCAGCAACTTTTACAGAGATCATCTTGTCTGGGCCATCCACTGGTTCGCCGCGCTTGAACTTGTCAATATTGTCCATGCCATCAACCACCTGCCCCCAGACTGTGTACTGATTATCGAGAAAGCCCGCATCGCCAAATACAATAAAAAATTGTGAGTTGGCACTGTTCGGGCTTTGCGAACGAGCCATGGAGCAAATACCGCGCACATGCGGTTCACTGTTGAATTCGGCTGCAAGATCGGGTTTTTCTGATCCGCCCATGCCGGTGCCGGTTGGATCGCCGCCCTGGGCCATAAAGCCGTCAATAACCCGGTGAAAGACAACACCGTCATAAAAACCCTCACGTGCAAGTTCTTTGACACGGGTCACGTGATTGGGTGCAAGGTCAGGCCGAAGCTGAATGACAACATCACCCTGGCTGGTTTCCATCAGCAGGGTATTTTCCGGGTCTTTATTGTCTGCCACAGTGTTTTCCTTTGTTATTTGGCGTCTGCCGCCACTTGCAGTTTGATCATTTTATCAGGATTATCAACAACACCATTGTTGGAGCTTGTTCCCATCTTTATGGCGTCAATAATCTCCATACCATCAGTCACTTCACCGAATACAGTATATTGCCCGTTCAGGAAAGAACCCTCGGCAAACATGATAAAGAACTGTGAATTTGCGCTGTCCGGATTGCTCGAACGGGCCATGCCAAGCACCCCGCGGGCAAAATTTGTCGCGGTGAATTCAGCTTTTAGATCAGGATATTTGGAGCTACCGGTTCCAGTGCCCGTCGGGTCGCCGGTCTGAGCCATGAATCCCGGAATCACCCTGTGGAATACAATGCCATCATAAAACCCATCCCGGGCCAGTTTTTTGATCCGCTCCACATGTTTTGGCGCAAGATCTGGCCGCAATTTGATGGTCACCCTGCCCCCCTTAACATCGAGAAAAAGCGTATTTTCAAGTTCCTGCGATGTGGCGGGTACTGCGGCCATTAACATCGCCACAAAAAAGGAAAGGGCGGCATTCTTGATAAACTGCATAATGTTCTCCAAATTCAACTGAATTTATTCCTGAGCATTTTTTCCACATATTGCGGAACGAATTTTGAAACATCCCCACCCAATGTGGCAATTTGACGAACCAGCGTGGCCGTGATTGGACGAACAGATGGTGAGGCAGGAAGATAAACTGTACCTATCTCCGGTGCCATGGCTCCATTCATTCCCGCAAGCTGCATTTCATAATCAAGATCAGTACCATCACGCAAACCACGGATCATAAAACCCGCGCCCGCACTGCGAGCAGCAACAACCGCAAGATTATCAAACGAAACCACCTTTACCCTTTCTTTCATTCCCTCCCCTAAATCGGAAAGAACATTGTCAACCATTTCAACCCGTTCATCAAAACTGAACATCGCAGCCTTGCCCGCATGGGTTCCAATCGCAACCACAACCTCATCAGCAATCGAAAGGGACTGCTTTAAAATATCCATATGACCCAAAGTAATCGGGTCAAACGAACCGGGATAGATGCCAATACGTTTGCTCATAGATGCAGCCGTATCGCGTTTTGAAATATTTTGCAATTGCTTGCTGGACTATCGCAGAGCAATATGTTTACGTCAAGAACAAAATAGGAACATGCAGAAAGTATATTGAAGTTACCTGATGTGGTTTCGCATATATCATACCAGTGGCGTTCGCCTTTAAACGATGTTGATGTGATTGCGAGTAAAATACGAGCCGCCGCGAACCAAATCGTTGCCGCGCTTAAATTCTATAGTGCCGTCATGCAAACATTCGTTGCAAAGGCGTTGTTGGAATTTCCGGTGTTCTGGCTGCAAATACCATAATGAACTGAAAATGAACACTATAATCAGCGTACATTCAAGGCCGATTGGTTAGGTTCCTCTGCAACCTGTTTTTGTACCGCAAGGAGACCGCATTATGCTTACAATTCTTTTCGCATTTTTCATGTCATTTATGATGTTGGCTGCAACTGCACACTCCATCCTCACAGATATGTCAAAAAGCAGCGCCAATTGTGAAGCGGTATTCCGAACGAAAACCTTTAAAATTGAATAATAATTCCTATATCCTTTATAACAGAAAGGACACAATTGATGATATTTGCTGGCATTTTCCTACCGGTTGGAGTCAGTCTTGCTATCGCAACTTTCTATGATTTGAAAGACGAATCCCGCATCAGGAATGGTTATTCATTGCGCAGACTGACCCGGTAGAGTTTCCGGGTGATGATCGGCGTAGTCCATCCGACAACGACTAAACTGTCTTTAGTCGGGCTGTTCCCCTGTTTCCTCATCACCATCTTCATCCACCTCACTGATGCGTTCGACTGAAACCACCTTTTCATCACTTGCGGTACGGAAAACAGTAACACCCTTGGTGGCGCGGCTGGCATATCTTATGCCATCAACAGGCACCCGGATGAGCTGACCACCATCAGATACCAGCATGATCTGATCGCTGTCTTCCACGGGAAATGCAGCAATCAGCTTGCCGATAACCCTGATTTTGGACTGATCGGTTGCTTTGATCCCCTTGCCTCCACGATTGGATACGCGGAAATCAAAACTGGATGAACGTTTGCCATAACCATACTCGCTCAAGGTGAGGATAAACTGCTCGGCAGCCCCCATCTCGATATAGCGCTCCGCACTGATATCGCCCCCGGTTGCATCTTCATCGCCATCATCGACAACCTCGTCTTCAACACCATCGTCGCCCATTGAGGCTCGTCTGATTGCCGAAGACTGTTTGAGATAGGCCACGCGTTCACTTGGGTCAGCATCAAAATGGCGTAATATGGTCATCGAGATAACTGCATCCTCTTTGCCCATCCTTATACCGCGCACACCAACGGAATTGCGACCGGTAAAGACGCGAACATCGCCAACTGCAAATCGGATCGCCTGTCCGGCATCGGACGTCAACAAAACGTCATCATCTTCCGAACAGGTCTCAACACCGACAATACCGTCCTCGTCATCCAGTTTCATGGCAATTTTGCCATTGCGGTTGACCTGAACAAAATCTGAAAGTTTGTTGCGTCGCACCGTTCCTTTTGTGGTGGCAAACATGACATCAAGCGTTTCCCAACTGTCCTCATCCTCGGGAAGCGGCATGATGGTTGTTATCCGCTCACCCATTTCCAGTGGCAACAGATTAATCAGGGCCTTTCCGCGTGCCTGAGGTGCGGCCAGCGGCAGTTTCCACACCTTCAATTTATAGACAATACCGCGTGAAGAGAAAAACAAAACCGGCGTGTGGGTGTTGACTACAAACAGCCGGGTTACAAAATCCTCATCCTTGGTCGACATGCCGGAGCGGCCCTTGCCGCCACGACGCTGGGCGCGATATGTTGCAAGCGGAACCCGCTTGACATAGCCGCCATGGCTGACAGTCACGACCATATCTTCACGGGCGATCAAATCTTCATCATCCACATCAAAACCGCCGTCCATGATTTCGGTGCGGCGCGGTGTGGCAAATTCATCGCGAACCGCGACAAGTTCTTCCTTGACGATATCCAGCACCCTTTGGTGCGAGCCCAGAATATCCAGATAATCACGGATCTGAACGCCAATCCTGTTCAGTTCCTCGTCAATTTCCTCTCGCCCCAGAGCCGTCAGCCGGGCAAGGCGCAATTCGAGAATGGCACGCGCCTGCTCTTCAGACAGAAAATATGTGCCGTCATCGTTGAGCTGATGGCGCGGATCGTCAATCAGGGCAACAAGTGGTGCAACATCTTTTGCCGGCCAGCGCCGCTCCATCAGTTCTCGGCGGGCGGTGGCCGGGTCAGGCGCGCTGCGGATGAGCTGGATGATCTCATCGATATTGGCAACAGCAATCGCCAGACCTACCAACAGATGTGCCCGGTCACGGGCCTTGTTAAGCAGATATTTGGTACGGCGGGTGACAACCTCCTCGCGAAACACGGTGAACGCCTTGAGCAGGTCAATCAAAATCATCTGCTCCGGCCTGCCGCCATTAAGTGCTACAATGTTACAGCCAAACGACGTTTGCAGCGGTGTATAACGGTAGATCTGGTTGAGGACGACGTCTGCCACCGCATCGCGTTTGATTTCAATCACCACCCGATAGCCATTGCGGTCTGACTCATCACGAATATCGCTGATGCCTTCAACCCGCTTGTCGCGCACAAGTTCGGCAATCTTTTCCACCATCGTTGCCTTGTTGACCTGATAGGGAACCTCGGTGACAATCAATGCCTCCCGATCACCACGAATGTTTTCAGTTGTCACCCTGCCGCGCATCAAAACAGAACCGCGCCCGGTTTCATAGGCGGAACGTATGCCGGAACGCCCTAAAATCAGACCGCCGGTTGGAAAATCCGGTCCCGGAATAATCTCAATCAGTTCATCAAGCGTTATTGCCGGATTGTCGATCATCGCCAGGCAGCCATCAATCACCTCACCAAGATTGTGCGGGGGAATGTTGGTGGCCATGCCAACAGCAATGCCGCCTGCCCCGTTGACCAGCAGATTGGGAAAACGGGTTGGCAGTACCGTTGGTTCCAACTCGCGACCGTCATAATTTTCCTGGAAATTAACCGTGTCCTTGTCGATATCACTGAGCAATTCACTCGACAGCTTTTCAAGTCGACATTCGGTATAGCGCATGGCAGCAGCTTTATCGCCATCAATAGAGCCATAATTGCCCTGCCCGTCGATTAGCGGTGCACGCATGGAAAAATCCTGCGCCAGCCGCACGAGCGCGTCATAGATGGCACTGTCCCCGTGGGGATGAAATTTGCCCATCACTTCACCAACCACACCGGCGGATTTGCGATATCCCTTGTTGTGCTCCAGCCCCATCTCGTGCATGGCATAAAGAATGCGGCGGTGAACGGGCTTTAAACCATCGCGGGCATCAGGCAATGCACGGCTGACAATGACGCTCATGGCGTATTCAAGATAGGATTTACTCATTTCCTCGATGATGGAAATGGGTTCGATATCGGAAGGGTGTTCGCCTCCACCGGGAGGTGGCGAAGGTGTATTAGAATTGTCAGCCAATGGAATGCATTACCTTATTGTGATTGTCTGTTGTTTCTAACCGATTCTTGCGCAAAATACCAAATCTACAGCAAGTTTCCCCCCGGGTTTTACACCAGCATTTTAACAACATTCAGCACGACCAAAACTGTGCCGCAGTTAACGCCACATATGTATTTTATGCAGCCAGCATTACCGGTTCGGCACGATTACGGGCCTTCATCGCCCTCATCACCCTCGTCGCCCTCGTTGTCTTCGTCGGCTTCATCACCTTCGTCACCTTCATCGCCTTCCTGGAAGAAGCCAACGTTTTCATCGCCTTCGTCATCTTCATCGCCTTCATCACCTTCCTGGAATAAGCCAACGTTTTCATCGCCTTCGTCATCCTCGTTGCCTTCATCGCCTTCATTGCCTTCGTCACCTTCGTCATTGGGTGAACTTTCTTCGTTGCCCTCATTGGCTTCATCACCTTCGTCACCTTCGTCGGCTTCGTCATTTTCATCGGCTTCGTCAGCTTCCTCGCCTTCATCTTCTTCATCACCTTCGTTGGCTTCGTCGGCTTCGTCGCCTTCATCACCTTCGTCG
>QIIJ01000595.1 GCA_003232595.1 Aurantimonadaceae bacterium
ACATCATAACGCGCCCAATCGCTCATCTGGTAACTGAATTTCCGGTCATTACCCGGCCACGACCCGCCAATTCCGCGATAGTCATAGGTAATAACATGGCTTGCCTGTCTTGCGGAAAGGTATTGGGCAAAATAGGCGTAAAAGCGTCTGGGGATAGCGGTGCCGGAATTTATCAGGACAACGGGCCCGCCTGAATTCATGCCCGGATAACGGGTAACTGCAAGTTTATGGCCATCCAGTGCCGGAACAAACAGGTCTTCTGCTTGAATTAAATCTGCATTGGCGCGTGTGGCAGCGAATTTTTCATCCATGGATCATTCGGTCCGATCAGTGCCATACCAACAGAAATATAAGGGTCAACGAAAATATTCTGGTTTCACTCACCACCGTCACCTTTTTTGCGTGATCATTTTACGATCGATATCAATTTTTTACTTTTACGTAAAGGGAATTTTCTATTTGTAGAACGTGACCAAATGCACATCTTGAAATGAGGCAAAATATTAAGTGTGTATTTTCTGCATAACAGAAAATACCAACCAAGTCTGTTGGATGGAAATTAGCTGACTGGTCTGTATATCCAGGCCAAAAATGTGCATCGGTAATTGCTGACGACAGAAACATATCTTTCCATTCAGCATACCGGCTTTTTAAGGATGAATAAATGGCAGGTCACCAGACAGCCAGAGATCTTGATCCTGTATTGCATCCGTTTTTGCCAGTTATGCAACCTGGCCCGGGTTCCTTCAATGTTGTTATCAGATTTTGTCCGGCATGGCATGGAGGTTGGATGGAAGAAGTCATGGCTATGCAATCAGCAAGATTAATTGCAGGAGGCAATGCGGGCAACAAAGCCGTCAGGCCGTCAGATGCTGTTGCCTGCTGCAACGGGACGCGTCAGCAAGGATTGCAGCGGAGCAGGCAACAGGACAGCAACCGACATTTAACAGGCCCCCCTAACTATTGCCACCTCAAGGGCCACTCCAGGGACGGCAATTCGCCTTGAGTGTATGCCTCTTGGCAAGAGGCTCCGGCAATCGGTTTGCTGGTTATCCATACGAGAAATGCAGGTGGAATTGACATGAAAGAATTTGATGATCTGCGAAAATGGAACGCATTATTCGCCAGCAGGCATTTGAACCGGCGCAACTAAATGTGTTGCTCAACACAACGTTTTTGATGAATGACGATGATCTTCCCGATCATTTTTGTTATCATGCGGATAGGAACGGGGATGGAATTTTTGCTGCCTGCGAGCTTCGCAGCCCAAAAACTGAAGTAGCGACCAGTGCCATTCTGGTTTTTGACCTTAGTGAGCAGGCGATCACTTCAGCAGATGTTCACCGCGCCTATGGCGAAAGTGTCCAGATCGAACCGCCTGATGCCCATTCAGCAGGAGCAACGCTGCTTTACCTTTCAGTCGGTTTTGATCGCGCTAAACTCTGCTTTGGCTTTGATCAATCGGATGACAAGTTGGTAAATGTGGTTTTAAAATTTAATCTGTAGTGCGTGCGATGTTTTTCGGTAGACTTCAGCATCAGTCGAATATCAGGCAGGCGCAACCCTCAAGTGGGATTTGCCTCTCCCAATCAGTGGCTTTAATTGACTTGTGCCAATTGAAAATATTCTTATAGTGTCGTGCAGTAATAGTTATTCTGATTGATGTTATTTCTCAATAAGTTTTATCGTTTTTGCGTGGTACAATTCTTGTTGCGGGAAATATTATTCTGCTCGCATGGTCAGCGACCAAATTATATTGTGCAAAGCTGAACCGAGCGAAGCCAAATGCGGAGAGTGTTGCCATGAGCAAAATATCCGGGACCGTGAGGCGACTGCACCCAAAACTGCGCGTTGTAAGAAATGGCAGTGCGGATGTAAATTCATGCCGGGCGGAAATTTCAACGACCGTTTACGCAGCTACTGCGCCCGGACCAACTGACACAAGTCGTGAGGAAATCAGCACAGGATTGGATATGGCGGCTGCGCAGCGTTCAATTCGAACTCTTGAGACCAATACGGAAATTGATAGTTCGCAAATAACCGGCGGTGGGTTGTCAAAGCGGGCGAAATTGAAAGATCAGAAAGCTGCCGACAGTGTATTTGTCAATGTCTGCATTGAGGTAAATCCCTCAGGTGCAAACGACTTTGAAGCCCTTCAGGCGGTTGAAGATATTATCGCCATTTGCGAGGCCAAACTTGCAGAAAGTGCAGTAGTCGATATTCCCGGCGCGGTCATTTGCAGGCAAAACCTTGTCACCGCTACAGTACCGATTTCGTTTTTAAGCGAACTTGAAGAAAATGAGAATGTCGCTTTCGTTCAGCCTGCTGAAGCTCTAAAACTTGATGTACCGGTGGGCAGAAAAGCCAAAAGGCCAACACGCAGAAGGGTGGGGCGCTCGAAATCCCACAATAATGGCAAAGACATATTGATAGGCATTATCGATGTGGGAGGCTTTGACTTTGCCCATCCAGATTTCCTCAATCGTGACAAAATCAACACGACCCGGTTTGTCGCTATTTGGGATCAAGGTGGAGACTTTCGTGCGCCACCGGAAAAATTTGGCTATGGTTCAGAATTCACACATGACAAGCTGAATGCAGCCCTTAAAGCCCAGGCAGAGCCCGGCGGCCTGCCTGCAACCATGCTGGAACGTCAGTCACAAATGAGAGAGGGTTCCCACGGAACACATGTTGCGAGCATCGCTGCAGGCAACAAGGGAGTTTGCCCGATGGCCGAAATAGCAGCGGTTCTCATTGATGTGCCAACCCCGCTGGATGAAAGAGAACGGCGGAAATTTACTTTTTCTGATTCAAGTCGAATAACCCACGCAATTGAATACCTGCTCGCCATTGCTGCAGACCGCAAAAAACCAATTTCGATCAATATAAGCCTTGGCACAAATGGCGGTGCCCACGACGGGTCAAGTGCTGTGGCCCGCTGGATGGACATGGCGCTTTCGACATCCGGTCGCAGTATTTGCCTTGCTGCCGGCAATGCCGGTCAGGAAAAGGCGCGCAGGGAAGGCGATCTTGGCTGGATCATGGGTCGGATTCATTCGAGCGGAAAAATCGCAGCCAGGGAATTAAGCCACGAGTTGGGTTGGGTTGTGATTGGCAATGGAAGAGCAGATATTTCCGAAAACGAATTGGAAATCTGGTACAGTGCACAGGATCGGTTCCGGGTTGAATTGTTGCCACCGGGAAGTTCTCGCTGGCTCAAGGTTTCGCCTCAGGAGTTCATTGAGAACAAACGGCTGAGCGACGGCACGACGGTATCGATCTACAACGAGCTGTACAGTCCGGCCAATGGTATAAATTCGATATCGATATATCTTTCCCCCAATCTTGAACCGGGCAACATTCGGGGCATTCGTGCCGGTGTGTGGCGGGTCCGTCTGATTGGCGAGGAAATCCGCAACGGTGAATTTCACTGCTGGATTGAACGCGACGATCCGGAGGAAATCGGGCAGATTGATGGCGAAAGGCTGTTCCGTTTCCCATCGTTTTTTTCCGAACAAAGCAATGTGGATTCCCATTCGATTTCATCACTTGCCTGCGGCGATGCAACTATTTCAGTTGCCAATTACAATGAGGGCTCCAACAAAATAAACATTACCAGCAGCCAGGGGCCAACCCGCGATGGCCGGTTGAAACCGGATATTGCTGCCACCGGCACTGATATTGTCGCAGCCAAGGGCTTTTCCACCGATACGGAAAAATGGATTTCGATGTCGGGAACCAGCATGGCCAGTCCCTATGTCGCCGGTGTGATTGGCCTTTTGCTCAACACAGATAAAAACCTCAATGCTGCCCAGTGTCTTGGCATATTGCAGCGAACAGCAAAACCCTTGCCGGGCAAGACTTTCGAATGGTCAAATGACGCAGGCTTCGGGCGAATATCGTCGGAAGACGCAATCCGTGAAGCGGCAACATTTTTGCAACGCACTGAACTGTCATGATTGGAGGTAGATCATGAAATTACAAATATTCCAGTCTGACAAGGGAGATTGCCTTCTGCTTCAGGGTAGTGATGGCAAAAATGTGTTGTGCGATGGCGGAATGTCCAAAGCCATGCGAAACAATGTGCGCGGAAACCTGGCCGAACTCCTGGGGCCGTGCGGCATACTCGATTATATCTATGTTTCCCATATCGATCAGGATCACATTTCCGGCGTGCTGCAATTGCTGAATGATGCGCTCGACTGGCGGGTATACGACTACCATCAAGCCTACGGGGATAGTGATGTACGAAAGCCAAAGTCCCCCCGACCTCCTGAAATCGGTGGGTTGTGGCACAATGCATTTCGTGACCAGGTTGACCAGAACGAAGGTGAAATTGGTGATCTGCTGGCTGCCAGTGCGCCTGTACTATTTGGCTCAGCCGTGCCGGAACTTGTGGACCGGGCAATTGATTCCATGAATATCGCCACGTCAATTCCAGAAGCACTCAAGGTCTCGAACCTGTGTCGATCGGAACTGCTTGATATACCAATCAACAAAATTCCAGGAAGCAGTGGTCCTGCAAAATTGCTCTATTTCAAAAAGAAACCGCAACCATTTGACGTAGGAGGCTTGACGTTTACCCTCATCGGGCCGTCTGAAACCGAACTGAAAGATCTGCGTGACGGGTGGAACAACTGGCTTGAGGACCCCGATACCAGAATTGATGAATTGCGGGACAAATTGCGCCGTCAGGTCGAAGACTTTTCCAAAAACCTGCTTCAGGAAACACCTTTTGATTTGGGAAAATGGAATGGAATATCAGGCTTCAAGGGTGTATCAACCCCCAATGTGGCTTCCCTTGTTTTCATGGTTGAAGAAGATGGCAAGCGCCTGCTGCTGACAGGAGATTCTCAACAGGACAAGATATTAACCGGCCTTAAAGCAGCAGGATTTCTCGATGACGGGTTCATACACCTTGATGTGCTGAAAATTCAGCATCACGGGTCTGAATTTAACATGGATGATAATTTTGCAAAATGTGTTTCTGCCGACCACTACGTTTTTTGCGGTGATGGCAGTCACGGCAATCCTGAACCCTCTGTACTGACCGACGTTTATAAATCCCGAATTGGTCCTGCATCCAAAGCTGCCCTTGCTCCGGTGGCAAAAGACCGGCCATTCAAATTCTGGTTCAGCACAAATTCAGGCAAACTGGCAAAACAAAGCAAAAAACGCAAAAACTTCGAAAAGGCGGAAGCCCTCGTAAAGAAGCTTGTTAGCAAAAGCGGCGGATTGATGTCTGCCGAATTTGTGGAACTTGACTATCGAACACTGGATATCTAAGCGGGGCGGGGTGCGGTTAAATTCCGAACTCCGAGAATGGAATAAATGACACCGGTTCACCCCGCTTGATGCGGACAACGTCTTCGGAAATTTCAATCAGACCATCAGACTCGCGCAGAGATGAGATAATGCCGGAACCTTCACGGGCAAATTTGTCAACACTCAGAACTCCTCGGTCATCTGTGGTCAACTTGCCGCGCAAAAACTCTCGCCGATCCGGCTTCTTGGCTGTTATGTCGAACATTGCGGGCAGTGGGTATCGGGAAGGTTCCCGCCATTTGCCGCCGGCAAGAACATCGAGCGCGGGTTTCACATAAAGCAAAAAACAAACCATTGCAGCGACAGGGTTGCCTGGCAGGCCGAAAAACAGGCAATCACTATCGGACCTGTTGATTTGGCCGAACATCAAAGGGCGACCCGGTTTAATCGCCATTTGCCACATATGGCGTTTGCCAAGTTGATCAAGGATGGCTGTCACATGATCTTCATCACCCCTGGAAGCTCCACCGGTGGTAAGAATTGCATCGTGGTTTTCCGCTGCACTGCTGATAGCATTTTGAATTGACGAAGCCCGATCCTCAATAATACCACAATCAGTAATTTTGACATTGGCCGCCTGCAACAGTGCATGAAGCAAATAGCGATTTGAATCATAAACCTGGCCGGGTTTAATATCTTCGCCGGGGTGTCTCAATTCATCACCGGTAGAAATCAAAGCAACCTTGAGCAGGTCGTAAACCTCAATTTTTGCCAGTCCGATTGAAGCAATTGCGGCACTGTCCTGCGGGCGCAGTTTGTGCCCCTGTTCCAGCAGAATATCGCCCGCCGCCAGGTCCTCACCTGCAAGACGGCGATTTGCGCCGGGTTTTAAGCCCGGCGGGATAACAGCCATACCGTCCACAAGTGTACAATCTTCCTGCATGGCTACTGTGTCGGCACCGGGCGGCATGGCGGCACCGGTAAAAATTCGACTGGCGGTATTCTGCTCCAGAACGGGAGGGGCCAGGTCGCCCGCTGTTATGCGGCCTGAAATTGTAAATTTACCAGCGATATCGTCAAAATCGCTGGCCCGGTAGGCAAAACCATCCACCGCAGCATTGTCATGCAACGGCACGTTTCGGGGTGCCTTGATTTCCTCTGCAATCACTCGACCGCACGCCTGTTCCAGGGGCAATTTACTGGTTTTCACAATCGGATTCAGCCGGTTTTTGAGAATATCGAGCGCATCATCATGCCTGAGCCTGTCCTTGTCGTGCAGAAAGCAATCATCAAGAAGTATTCGCGTTTTGTCACTCATGGAGCCTTGATCTCCAGATAATTCAGAACAAAATCAGCCATGGCAGATATATCATCCAGACTAAAGAGTTCCCGGTCGCAATCTACCACATCGTAGTCGGCAGCAACTGCGACAACCGACTTGTCTTGTGGCCAAATCGGCTGGTCGCGTTTGGTAAGGCTTCGGGTCGCCTCGATTTTGGGATGTGAGTATTTTTTAAAACCTTCGATAATTACCAGATCACAAGGTGCCATTTTTGCCAGAACCTCATCGAGATCGGGTTCGTCCTCATCGCTCAATTCATGCATCAATACCCATCGGACACCGGAAACAAGTGCCACTTCCCGCGCGCCGGCCTCACGATGGGCAAATGAGTCCGTGCCCGGTTTGTCGACATCAAATCCGTGGTGGGCATGTTTGATGGTTGAAACCCGCAATCCCCGTTCTGTCAGATTGGCAACCAACCCTGCTACCAAGCGGGTTTTACCGGAATTCTTCCAGCCGGTAATGCCGAATATTGCCGGTTTATCCCTGATTACCGATTTCATCTGACCACCTCCAGCAGCAACTCCTCAGCCTTCGCCAGATCCTCCGGAGTGTTAACATTAAAAAACGGGTCAAGACTGTCGGACAGTTTCATTGGAAATGACACCGTGGCCAGGGTGTAATTATCGATGAACGCCAATACTTTGCGATTGCCGCCGCGCTTGAGATAGGTGTCAAGATCATCAACCAGCGCAACGGGCCACAACCCCGCCACAGGATGAATACGGCCACCGGATTTGGCAAGAACAATTGTGCTCTCGCCCGCTTTGTTCGATAGCTTCGCAACCAGATCATCCGGTAGAAAAGGCGTGTCTGCGGCAGCACTGACAATAAATCTTGTCCGAGGTGAATTTTTACAAGACCAGCGCATTCCAGCCAAAATACCCGCAAGCGGTCCAGCATGGCCTTCGACGGTATCAGCGACCACTTCATAATCCAGGTCGGCAAAACGTTGATGATCGCCATTGGCGTTAATAACAATCGAGCCAACCTGGCGGGCGAGACAATCAAGCGCACGGGCAATCATTGGCCTTCCGCCCAGCAAGGCAAGGCTCTTGTCGCCACCGCCCATTCTTCGGGAAAGACCGCCGGCAAGAACGACCCCGTTCACATCCAGGTTTCCGTTGCGAATATCCATTGCCATCATATGTGGGCTGATTTTCTGTTATGGCGTGGTTGTTCTTCCTCGATTATGGCAACATCACTGTCAAAATCGATGCGATCGTGGCCCGCCACCGCAACAAAACGTTTACCCCTTGCCCTTCCGATCAACGTCAATCCGGCCTTCTTTGCAAGCTCTACACCCCAGGCGGTAAAGCCCGAGCGAGACACGAGGATTGGAATGCCCATCATCACAGTTTTGATCACCATTTCAGAGGTCAGCCTGCCGGTGGTATAGAATATCTTGTTATCGGCGGAAATTTTATTCATCGCCATCCACCCGGCAACCTTGTCCACCGCATTGTGGCGTCCGACATCCTCCATATAGGCAAGCGGCACATCCTTTTGGCACAAAACACAGCCGTGAATGGCACCAACTTCCAGATATAGGCTGGGCATAGTATTGATCTTTTTGGTAAGCGCATAGAGCCATGAGGTTTTCAATATGGCCTGAGAATTCAATTTCACTTCGTCAAAGGCGTCAATCACATCGCCAAAAATTGTGCCTTGAGCGCAACCGGAGGTGCGCACCTTCTTTTTCATCTTTTCTTCAAAATCAGTTTCGGTTTCGGTGCGAATGACAATAACGCGGAGATCCTCGTCATAGTCAATTGCGGTAATCTCATCGACGTCTTTCAGCATGTTCTGATTGATCAGATAACCAACCGCAAGATAATCAGGATGATCGCCGATGGTCATCATGGTGACAACCTCCTGGGAGTTGAGAAACAATGTCAGCGGTTTTTCGGTAATCACCCTGAGATCCACCGGCTGGCCGGTATGATCTAACCCGGATACCGGTTTTGACAGGGAAGCATCCTGTGGATTGGGCGAAATTGCTGCTTTGTTACTCATTGGCACTCCAATTTCGATGCTCACTGTTCCTCGTCTGCAGGTCGTGGCCCCCAATATATCAGCATTGCTGCAAGCATGCCAATTATCGCGGATATAAGCATGATTATCAGCATCGGAAACGGGCCCGTTTCAGGTCCAAGCAGAGCAGCCGCCAGAAATGACAGGGCAGCGCCGCCGCCTACCTGAAGAAAACCTGTTAGCCCGGAAGCTGATCCGGCAAGATCAGGGCGCACACTGATTGCACCTGCATTGGCATTGGGCAGAGCAAGGCCGTTGCCAACACCGATCAGAAACATCGGCGCAAACAGTGACAGGGCATGATTGAGCCCGATGGCGAACAATGCAAGCGAGATGGCAACACCG